>DATHUM010000320.1:0-11231 GCA_035462225.1 Jiangellaceae bacterium
AACGAGAACTCCTCCACGTCGACCGGCTCGGCCTCGCGGCGGCTGCGGCTTGTGCGGTACTGGGAGATGAACGTGTTGGTGAGGATCCGGAAGACCCAGCCGCGGAACAAATCGCGATTACGCAAGCCCGGTAGTGCTTCCCAGGCCTTCGCGACCGCCTCCGCGACCAGGTCTTCACCGTCCGTCCGGTCCCGGCAAAGGCGGACGGCAGTGCCGTACAGCTCCGGCAGCAATGCCTCGACCTGCTCGGCGAACCAGATCCGGTCGCTCTGCATCGGCGGCGCCATCGCTACGTCGGCCATGTGGTGACCCCTCCACTGGGCTGGATCGCTTCCCCTTACCGATGCAGACGCATAAGCGCAGAGAAGGTTCCCAGCACCAGGGTAAATAGCGACGTTCGCGTGGCAGGGGCCGATCGCCGACAGGTCCGGGACCTACGCCCCTGCACTGCCCCTGCCCGGACGAGCAAGTCTGAACTAGACACACAGGTCCCTAGGCGGAGGTGTGGCATGGATCTACTCGTTACCGGATCGCTCGCCGTGGGAGGCGCCGTGTCCGTCGCCGCAGGTTTCGGAGTGCGCCCGCGTGCGTGCGCTCCCCCGGGCTCGACCTACGATCGCGGCCTCGTACCTCTGGACGAGAATGTGCCTCCGCTGCTGGCTCAGCACCTGGACATCGACCAGGACGGCTACGTCCCGCGCATGGACACCATCGCCCTGTGGGGCCGGGCCAAGGTGCGAATCGGCAAGTTGCCGCCGCTGCCTGTTCGCATGCTGACCAGGCACCGTGTCGGCCAAGACTTCGCCAGCGACATCTCCGTCACCTGGTACGGCCTGCCGGTGCTCGCCGTGATCGACGCGTACGTCCGTGGCCGCGGCATGGCCGGCCGCGAGCGCCGGGCCGACGTGGGAAACGAGATCGACCAGGGCGCGAACCTGTTCCTGTGGAGCGAGGGCGTGCTGATCCCGTCCGCATTCGCCGAAGGAACGCACGTCAAGGCCGTCCAGGATGACGACACGACGATCCGGCTGGAGGTGCCGTTCCACACGAGCACCGATTCGGCCTTGCTGCACTTCGCCGGTACGCGCCCTGCTCGGTTCTCGGCGCTGCGCTACAAGAAGATCGGCGGAGACAGGATCTGGTGGCATGTCGACATGCGCGACTGGTTCGTCGTCGACGACATCGCACTGCCGCGGCACATCGAGGTCACATGGGAGGACGAGGGCCGGCCATGGTTCCGGCTGGACGTCGACGGGTTCGCGGCGAATGTCGACCTCGACGTGGACCTGCGGCTCAACCAGGTGGACGACTCGATCAGGGCCGTGCGGCTCATGCGGGGACTTCCTTACTGAGTGAGCGCACGACATGGGTGACACCGTCATGGTCGTCGAGGACGATCGGGAGATCCGCGACGTGCTGCGCCGCTATCTCGAGCGCGCCGACTTCGTCGTGCACACGACCGGCTCCGGCGTCCACGCGCTGCAGCAGCTCACGACCGGCGGAATCGACCTCGTGGTGCTCGACCTCGGACTGCCGGACCTCGACGGCATGGATGTACTGGCGGCGGCACATGAGACCGGCGACATCCCGGTGGTAGTCCTCACTGCGCGCAGCACCGTCGAGGATCGCATCCGCGGGCTCAAGCAGGGTGCGGACGACTACGTGGTCAAACCGTTCTCCCCCACCGAACTCGTCCTGCGGGTTCAGGCCGTGCTTCATCGCAGGGCTTCGAGTGGACCGCAGGCCGACGGCCGGTCGTCCTACGGCAGTGGCCGGCTTCGCATCGACGAGCAGCGTCATGTCGCAGAGCTGGACGGCGAACCGCTGGAGCTCACGCCGACTGAGTGGGGCCTGCTGACCACGATGGCCTCGGCGCCACTTCGGGTGTACTCCAGATACGAGTTGGTCAACCGGGTCCGTGGCTACGAGTTCGCCGGGTACGAGCGGACCATCGATTCTCATGTCAAGAACCTCCGCCGCAAGCTCGGCGACGGCAGCGACATCATCGAGACGGTGCTCGGCGTCGGCTACCGGCTTACGCTGCCGAAGGACCGGTGATCCGCGTGGCAGCCGCCCGCCGTGCCCTCGGACCTCTCGGCCGTCGCTTGCTCGCCGCGTTCGTGATCGTCGCGCTGTCGTCGGTCGCCGTACTGACCGCGGCGGCGCTGATCGGCACCGATCGCGGCGTCGCGACGGCACAGCAAGAGGAGCGCCGGCAGGTTGCGGAGCGGGCGGCCGATACCGCTGCCGACGCGTACGCGGCGGCCGGCGGGTGGTCCGGAGCGGACCTGAGCCCGGTAGTGGCGGTGGCCAGCGCCGCCGACGCCCGCCTGGTGGTGCGCGACGCAACGGGAACCGTGGTGTCCTCGACCATGCCGGCAGCACGGGGCGGGCACGGGGCCGACCACGGCGGCGGCCACTCTGCCGACTGGGCCGGGCAGCCGGGCGTACAAGCCGATGTGATCGTCGACGATCAGCTCGTCGGGACCGTGCAGCTGACCTCGCTGACCAGGGCCGCGGAGAGTAGCGGCCGTACGGTGGCGTGGTGGTGGGTCGCAGGCGCCGCTGCCGTCGCGCTCGGGATCGCGTTGGGCGTGAGCTGGTACGTGAGCCGTCGGCTGACAACCCCGCTGGCGGCGCTCGCCGGAGCGGCCCGCGCGTTCGCCGCCGGCGACCGGAGCGCACGAGTCGGCATGCGGCCGCCTGGAGAGCTCGGTGAGGTGGCCGCGGCGTTCGACTCGATGGCCGACGAAGTGTCCGCTACGGAGGCGGGTCGCCGCAGGCAGGCAGCCGACCTCGCACACGAGCTCCGCACTCCGCTGGCCGGCCTGCAAGCCGGCCTCGAGGAACTGCGCGACGGCCTCGGCGAGGCCGACCCGGCGCGGCTGGCGAGCCTGCATGATCAGGCGTTGCGGCTCGGCCGGGTGGTGGACGACCTGGCCCAGCTCGCATCCGCCGAGGCCGCGGCCACGTCCCTGCGGCTCATTGAGCTGGATCTCGCGGCGGCGGTGGCCCGCGCCGTCGACAGCCAGGAGCCGCAGCTGCGAGCCGCCGGGCTCACCGTCGGGCGGGAGATCTCCGGCCCGGTGCCGGTGAGTGCCGACCCCGACCGCATCCACCAGGTGGTGGTGAACATCCTTGCCAACGCCGCTCGCTTTTGCCGCTCGGGCGACCGGGTCACGGTGCGGGTGTTCGGTGCCGGCGGGCGAGGTGTGGTCGAGGTGGCCGACACCGGGCCCGGGATCGCGGCCGCAGACGTCGCGCACGTGTTCGAGCGCCGGTGGCGGGGCCGCAACAGTGGCGGAGTCACCGGCTCCGGAATCGGGTTGGCCGTGGTTCGTGAGCTCGTCGAGGCCCACCAGGGGACCGTGTCGGTGGACTCCACCCCCGGCCACGGCACGACATTCACGATCACGGTTCCGCTGAGCCGTGATCAGCGGGACTCCGCTGACGACGGCCCAGCGTTGCGACTCGGCTCTGCCTAGTCGGCCGCTGCGAACGGGCACTCGCCATTGCCCGCGCCCGGCCCCGGCCCGTTCCCACGGCCCCGCTGGTGGCGCAGCTGCGCGCCATCGCAGTCGCGGTCCTGCATGTAGATGCGGAGTTGATCACGGTCCCGCTCCCGCTCCTGGGCTCCAGTGCAGTTCGGGTTGCGGGCGAGTTCGTCATCATCGTCAACGACCTGCCCGTAGCGGGCGGGAGAGTCGGCCGGTGCGCCGTCGCTACCGGCGAGAGCCGGCACCGCCACAAGCGCTCCGACGCTCAGTGCGCCTGCCACGCCGACCGCAATGGCAGCTTTGCGAACCTTCTTCATGACTCCTCCTCTCGACACACCTCAACAATGCAAGCTGCGCGTGCAGGAGGAATGCAGCCGATGTGGAGACCGCATGGAACCGGTTGGATAGCATCACGGCCGTGGCGCACGAGCCGGACCCGATCGTATGCCGTGGGCTGACCCGGTACTACGGAAGCACGATCGGCATCGATGACCTCGATCTCGTCGTCCGCCGAGGAACGGTTACCGGCTTTCTCGGCCCGAACGGTGCCGGCAAGACCACCGTGCTGCGCCTGCTGGTAGGGCTGCTCCGCCCGACCCGCGGTGAGGCGTGGATAAGTGGCATCCCCGTGGCCGATCCGCAGGCTCGTCGCCGGATCGGCTTCATGCCCGCCGACCCGGCATTCGTCGGCGAGCTCACCGGCGCGGCGAACCTTGATCTTCTCGCCGATTTGAGCGGAGCCGAGCCGACCGCGCGGTCCTGGGCGATCGAACTGCTGGACTTCGACCCCCGCGACCTCGGGCGCCCGGTGAAGGAGTACTCGAGTGGGATGGTGCAGAAGCTGGCCCTGATCCAGGCCGTCCAGCATCGGCCCGACGTCGTGCTGCTGGACGAGCCGGCCAACCGCCTCGATCCGCTGGCACACCACGGGTTCGAGAACATGGTCCGATCGATCGCAGCCGACGGCCGTACCGTCTTGTTGTCCTCACACGTCCTCAGCGAGGTCGAGTCGACCTGCGACGAGGTCGCCATGGTGCGCAGCGGCCGGCTGCTGATGGTCTCCTCGGTGCGTGAATTGTCCGCCGCGGCGCTCAGGCGGGTCACCATCGTCTACCGGGACCGGCCGGCCGAACTGCCCGGCGAATTGCGCGATCCTTCGGTCGACGGTCTTGTGGTCACCGGCCGGGTCGAGGCGCACCGGCCCGCCGTGCTCCGCGAGATCCTGCGGGACCCGGCCGTCGACGACCTGCTGGTCGAAGCCGCTCCGCTGGAAGAGACGTTCGTGCACCTGTACCGCGAGGAGCGCGGCGCGTGAAGCGGCTGCTATGGGCCGATGTCGCGGCGCGCCGGCGGATGATCGCCGGCCTCGCCGTCGGCACCGCGGTCTTCGTCATCGCACTGGCCAGCATCGAGGCGATCGGAGGGCTCTCCGACGTCGGACGGCAGGCCTTCGGCGAGGCACCGCCCGCGCTGTCCGCCCTGGCCGGCTCCAGGTCTGGCTTCGATGTGTTCACGCCGCTCGGCCTGCTCGCCTTCGCCTTCAACCATCCGTTCTTCCTGGCGCTGAGTCTCGCGATTGGAGTGGCCATCGGCACGGCGGCCATTGCCGGTGACGTCGAGTCGGGTCGTGCCCAACTGTGGTACAGCCGGCCGGTGCCGCGGCACCTCATCCTGCGCGGGCGCCTGGTCTTCTGGCTACTGGCGCAAGTATGTGTCGTCGCCGCCGGCGTCGCCGGCGGAGTCCTGGCCAGTCTGCTGTCCGAGTCTCTCGGCACAGCAGGAGCCGAGGTGGCGATCCGGGCCGGCGTCCAGTTCCTGCCGCTCGCGCTGTTCATCGGAGCGCTGTCGTTCGCGATCTCGGCGTTCGCGCCGACCCGCGGCCGTGCGCTCGGCCGGACACTGGGTATCACCTTCCTTGCGTACCTGGCGAACTTCGTCTCTCTGCTCTGGTCGGCCGCCGAGCCGCTGCGATGGATCACGCCGTTCGGCTATTACGACCCGCTGGGCGTCGTGCAGGGCATTCGGTGGGGCGATGCCATCGTGCTCAGCGCGGCGGCGGCCGTGCTGGTCCTCATCGCCCACGCCGGACTCGCCCGGCGTGACCTCGCCTAGGGCGCCAGTGCCAGCAACCAGGACGCGATCATGTCGCCGGAGACCGCGGGATCGAAGATCGACCCGTGGGTGGCTTCGGGCACGATCCGGGTCTCCACGGGGTGGCCGGCAGAGCTGAGCGCCTCGGCGAACTGCTCGGTGAAATCCACCGGCACGAGCGCGTCCGCGCTGCCATGGACAAGCAGCGCGGGCAGCGCCGGATCAGACGACGCGTAAGTGAGGGGGTTGCCGGCCGCCCACCGATCCGGGTCGGCGTCGGGCGAGACTCCGAACAGCGGGAAGGCCACATCCGGAACCCTGGCGACGTCATACGGCCCCGCCAGCCCGACAATGCCCGCCCCCACTGCCGGAGCGTCCGGTCACGAGACCGCGAACTCGTCATCGGCCAGAGCGGCGAGCGCAGCAAGATGCGCTCCCGCCGAATGGCCGATCGGGACGACTTCGACGTTCTCACCAGTGATGTCGGCGACGCGGCGGGCGGCGGCGCGCATCGCGCAGACCACGTCGGCGACCATCGACTCGAGATCACCGCCAGCGTCTGCGGGCCGGTAGGTCGTGTTGACGACGAATATGCCCTCGGCGGCCAGTGCGTCGGCCAGCGGGGTTAGCCCGGAACGATCGGCCGTCACCCACCCGCCGCCGGGCACCAGCACGGCGACCGGCGAGTCCACGGGTTGCGATGGCCGCACGAGGTCGGCTTCGAGTTCGCCGATGCGTCCTTCTCCAGCTGCCGGTTCCTCTACCGGCTCGGTGCATGCGGCGAGTAGAGCAAGAAGCACCAGTGCGGCCGCGGCGCGCACAGTGGCGCCACCCGAGGTTCTGGGAGGCGCCACTGCTGCCGTACTCAGCTGGCTCAGGTCTGCCGCCTCCGCATGGCCAACAGCTGCGGCGTGGTCAGCAGCACGATGAGCGCACCGACGATCACGTTGCTGACGACGGCGGACGTGGCAGGTGTCCCGGCATCAGCGACAACCCACGGCGCGACGATCACCCAGGCACCGAGGATTGGGGCGACCCACGCGATTCCGTGCGTGCGGCTGAACGCAGAGGTGAACCCGATGGAAAGCAGCGCGACCGTGATACCAACGAAGATGTTGGCCGTGGTCAGCGCAGAGTGGTCGGTGAATCCCACCACCCATGGCGAGATCGCGAGGTACAGCCCGGACAGGAACGTCAGACCGTCGGCGAACTGGGCGAGCCGGGTCTCCGCGATCTGGTCGTACCTCATCCGCATCCCGGTCAGGTCCGGGTGCTTCTCAATGGGAGGGGTTGGCGTCGACATGTAAACCCCACCTCCTTCTGCGGTTCCAGGATGACTCCGGCCATACGTGCGAAACAGGGTCGAACGTCCCGATATACCGCGCAAATGCCCTGAAACGACCGCCGGTCAGTCGTCGTCGTCCACATCGACCGGGATGCCGTCGACGCATCGAATCTTCATCTCGACGTCGTCGTCTTCTGATTCGAACTCGACCTCGACCTCGCGGGCTGGTCCGTGTTCGGCGTTGTCGACGCTGAACCCCTGAGCTGGACTCCAGGACAGCAGTTCCACCAGATCGTCGGCGGCACACCGCGCGACGACCGTACCCCCTGCGCTTGTGATCACGCTGGGTCGACCGCCCGACTCGGTCGGCTCCGGCGTCGCCGTCGGCTGCGGGGTCGCCGGCGGCTGTGCGGTCGCTTCAACAGCCGGGGACGGCGTCGCCAGCGCCTGGTTGATCTCCTGGCGGTCGAGCGGGCCGGCCGAGCTGCCGAAGATGCCGGTGCCGATCGACGACACCGCGGCGAGGGTCACTCCTGTCGACAGGACCGCCGCGGCGAGCCAGCCTGCCACGACCATCGCGGTCCGCCGAGTCTCCGGTTGTTGCGCCACACCTCCGAGTATCGTCCGCCTCCGGTTAAGGCGCGGCTAAGGCGTCCTCAACGTGCGGCATCGGCGGCTCCGGGCCGACTCGCCGTCGGATAGGTTTTCGACGTGGTGCACGTGCTGCTCATCGAGGACGACGCGACCATCCGGCGGGGATTGGTGCGGGCCCTTGGCGAGCACGGGCACGCTGTCACGACGGCGCCCACCGGAGCGGAAGGCCTGCGGCTGGCTCTGGCCGATCATCCTGACCTGGTCGTTCTGGACCTCGGGTTACCCGACCTCGACGGTCGCGAGGTCCTGACCATGCTGCGCGCGGTGTCCGAGGTGCCGGTGATCGTCGCCACTGCCCGAGATGCCGAACAGGAGATCGTCGCCGCGCTGGAGTCTGGAGCGGACGACTACCTCGTCAAGCCGTTCGGGGGAAACCAGCTGCACGCGCGGATCGGTGCGGTGCTCAGGCGCGCGTCGTCCGACACCGACGAGGATCCGACGGTCGAGGTCGGCGGGCTGCGGATCAATCCACGGTCGCGCGAGGCCACCCTCGACGGTGAATCGCTCGACCTCACCCCACGCGAGTTCGATCTGCTGCACTACCTCTCCACGCGAGCGGGCGAGGTAGTGACCAAGCGGCAGTTGCTGACCGACGTGTGGCAGTTGCCGTACGGCGGCGCGGACAAGACCGTCGATGTTCACTTGTCGTGGCTGCGCCGCAAGCTAGGCGAGACCGGCCAGGACCCTGTCTACCTGCACACCGTACGGGGAGTGGGCGTCAAGCTGAGCCCGCCGCCCGGATGAGGCCCGGAAGGATGCACCGGTGAGGCGATCTCTGGCCCTCCTTGTGACGGCCACGACGTCCCTCGTGCTGGTCGCGTTCCTGGTACCGCTCGCGGTGCTCATCCGATCGGCCACCTTCGAACAGGCCGTCTCGGCGGCCATCCGGGACGCCGGCGCGCTGGTGTCCGTCGTGGCTACTGCGGACCGCGACACCGTCGCGCTCGCTGCGGAGCAGTCCAAGGCGGTGACCGGCCACCCGTTCACGGTCTACTACCCCGACGGAACGACCGCGGGCGACCTCGTGGCCGCGTCCCCGGCCGTCGAACTCGGGTTGCGGGGCCGGAGCCTGACCGCCGAAGCGGACGGCGGAGTAGAGATCGTGGTCGCGGTCGAGCTTGTCGAGGGCGGGACCGGCGCGATAAGGACCTTCGTGACCGACGCCGAACTCTCCGACGGGGTCCTCGGCTCGTGGTTCGTCCTTGGCGCGCTCGGGTTGGGCTTGGTCGCCGTAGGAGTCGCGGTAGCCGACCGCTTGGCATCGCGCCTGATTCGCCCCATCTCGCAGGCCGCCGATGTCTCGCATCGGCTCGCGGGCGGCCAACTGGACGCCAGGGCCGATGTGTACGGTCCACCGGAGGCGCAGGCCGTCGCAGTCGGCCTCAACCATCTGGCGAGCCGGATCACGACGATGCTCAAGCAGGAACGCGAGTCGCTGGCCGACTTGTCACACCGGCTCCGGACTCCCTTGATGGCCCTTCGGCTGGAGGCCGAGGCGCTGCCCGCCGACCACTCCGGGCGCATCCTGGACGGAGTCGACCAGCTCGAACGGTCCGTCTCACAGGTGATCGACGACGCGCGCGCCCGTGGCAAAGTGGCCGACCGCGGCGAGTCGTGCGACGCCGTCACCGTGGTCAGAGACCGGGTGGAGTTCTGGTCGGTGCTCGCCGAGGACACCGGCCGCGAGGTCCACACATCGCTTGCTGCTGGGCCGGTCGCGGCACGATGTTCGGACGCGGAACTGGCGGCGGCGCTGGACGCCCTGCTCGGCAACGTCTTCGCGCATACTCCCGACGGAACGCCGTTCGCGGTCTCGCTCGTCCATCGGCCTGGCGGTGGTGTCCGGATCGTCGTATCAGACGGGGGCCCCGGATTCAGCGTGGACGATCCCGTCGAACGGGGGAGATCTGGCGGCACGTCCACCGGACTCGGGCTCGACATCGCCCGCCGGGTGGCCGAATCCGCCGGTGGCGGCTTGTCGGTGGGCCGGTCCGATTTGGGCGGTGCGGCGGTCACGCTGGACGTGGCGGCCGCCGAACCAGACGGCGATCTGTCGCGCGGCCGCTGATCGTCGCGGCTTAACCCACTCTTAGGTTTCGGGCAGCGCGGCCATAGGACCCCGTCAGCGACTCTCGAATCAGTGGCCGCCCGCCAGCGGCGGCCCACCCGGTACGAGAGGATTGGAAGATCATGAACCGACCGAATCGCCTGACCGTCATCGCCGGAGCCGTCGGCGGCCTTGCCCTTGTCGCCACCGCTGTCGGCGCCGTCGCACTGAGCGACGGAACATCCGAGACACCCGGCTCGTCGGCTACCCAGAGCGCAGCACCGCTCGACCCGGCGACAGGCGGGCCTTCGGACGATCGAGATTCCGACGACGGTGCCGGCACCGGCTCGTCCGCGACAGATTCCGGGATCTCCCGTGATGAGGCCGTCGCGATCGCCGAGCAGGCACTCGCCGACCGTGGTCCTGTTCCTCCATTTGACGAGATCGAGCGCGAATTCGAACACGGACAGGAGGTCTGGAAGGTCGAGTTCGGCGACGACCACGAGGCATACGTGGACATCGCCACGGGCGAAGTGGTCAAGCTCGAGGTGGACGACGACCGCGATGACGACCGCGACGACGACTTTCACGACGACCAGCACGACCTGGACGACGACGACGGGGATGACGACCGCGACGACGACCGACACGACGACTGACCGGATCAACTGAATCCACTGGAACGGCTTGTCGGGTTTGCCTGGCGAGTACCCTGGGCAGTGATCAGGGAAAGATCACTGCCTGAGGGGACCGTCATGTCGACGACAGAGGATGTTGCAGAACGCCGTGGCCCCATCTACATCGAGGAACCTCGCTTCGCGCGCTGGCTGTTCGGATCAAGTCAGGCCGCCTGGATCTGGCTGATAGCCAGGCTCTGGCTCGGCTGGGAATGGCTCCAGGCAGGCTGGGGCAAGGTCTTCGGCGGCGACATCACCATCCGTTTCTGGGAGTGGGGTGATGAGCAGTACAGCCTCACCGGCGACGCGAACTGCGGCTGGGTGCGGGAGTGCGGCGAAACCGAAGTGGGCGACTCGGTCGCCGGGTTCGCCGCTGGTGCCATCGAATCCGCCGAGGGTCCGCATCCGGACGTCGCCTACGACTGGTACGTCAGCTTCCTCGAGTGGATCCGCGATACCGCGTCACCGTGGTTCGGCCCACTGGTCGCCATCGGCGAGGTGGTCATCGGTGTGCTGCTCATCCTCGGCCTGTTCACCGGGATCGCCGCGGCACTGGGCGCGATTCTGAACTTCTCGTTCGTCTTCGCCGGCAGCGCGGGCGTCAACCCGGCGATGATCCTGGTGTCCGTGCTGATCATCCTGGCCTGGCGCAACGCCGGCTGGTACGGCCTGGACCGCTGGGTCCTGCCGGCGCTCGGCACACCGTGGCATCGTGGCCCCATGCTGTCCAGGCGCGAGCGGGTGGACGAACCGGAGCCGGTGGGGCCGACCGAGCCGCCACCTGGACCGCGCGAGTAGGCGCGTACCCGGGAGCGCGCCAGCCGTCGTCAGGCGGTGGCGCGCTCCGTCTCGGCGTCCGCGGCCGCGATCACCTCCGCGACGCCGGCGCCCACCAGGACGGCGGGCTGGAAGCCGGCCCGCCCGAGCAGCGTCGCCGCGATGACCGCACGGCGCCCGCTACCGCAGATGATCAGAACCGG
>DATHUM010000321.1:0-3733 GCA_035462225.1 Jiangellaceae bacterium
GCGCGGGGTTCGGTGCTGCTTGCGCAGGGCGACTCGGCATCGGCCTGCGGCGCCCTGCGGCGAGCCTGGGCGGCGTGGTACGAACTCGATGCACCGTACGAAGCGGCCCGGGTGCGCCTACAGATGGCTGCCGCCTACCGGCAACTGGGCGATCACGACACGGCCGACATGGAGCTGGACGCCGCGCGCCGTGTCTTCGAACAACTGGGCGCAGCACCCGATCTGGATCGGCTGCGCCAGCTGGCCAGGCCCGAGGACGTCCCGCCTGCCGGCGGGTTGACCGCTCGCGAGGTGGAAGTGCTCCGGCTGCTGGCCACCGGTGCGACCAACCGCGAGATCGCCGACGTTCTCGTGATCAGCGAGCACACCGCCCGTCGCCACCTGCAGAACATCTTCGCCAAGATCGAGGTGTCTTCGCGCGCCGCGGCGACCGCCTACGCCTACGAGCACGGCCTGGTCTGAGCGCTCAAGTGGTACGGACGAACCACGTCCGGCCTCTCCCGGGTTTGGTACACGCAGGCGATGAACCCACCGCCGGGTCGTCCGTAGCGTCCCGATCACAGGCCTCGACAAGCCGCGGAGGGACGCCGATGAACAGGACCATCTCCCATTCGGACGAGGTGCGGCATAGCTACGAGCGCCTTCTCGAAATGGCATCGATACCCAGCCGCCACGTCCAGTTGGATACCGGTGAGCAGGTCCATGTCCTCGAGGCCGGCGATGGCCCCCCGCTGGTGCTCCTTCACGGTTCGGGTGTCGCGGCGTGGTTCTTCCTGCCGCTGCTGAGAGAACTCAACGGCCTTCGGGTCATCGCGCCCGACCGGCCCACCCAGGGGCTCAGCGATCCGATCGATCTGCCGCGGGCCGGCTATCACGAGGCATTGATCGGCTGGCTCGATCGGCTTTTCGACGCGCTGGAACTGGATTCGGTGGCTTTGCTCGGTCACTCGGCGGGCGGTGTGCTGGCGCTCCGCTACGCATTGGCTCATCCGTCGCGGGTCGAGCGGCTCGTCCTGATCGGTCCGCCCAGCTTGCCCAAGACGAGCTGCCCGCTGCCGTACCGGCTCATGGCCACCCCGGGCATGGGCGAGCTGACGTCCCGGCTCGTACCACCGAGCCCGAAGTCGATGCTGCGGTTCGCCAAGTTCATGGGCGAGGAGGAGACCCTCGCCACGCACCCGCAGCTGCTCGACATATTCGTGGCTACGGCCAACGATGAACTCGCCGGCTCGGGAACGACCACCGAGGTACGCGAGCTTGTTTCGCCGTTCGCGCTGCTGTCGCCCTACGGCTTTCGCCACCGGACCCGAGTGCGGCCTGACGAGCTGAGCCGGCTGACCATGCCGACGTTGCTGGCGTGGGGAGAGCGCGAGCCACTGGGCGATGGCACCGTCGCCCAAGCGGCAACGAGCCTGATGCCGCGCGGCCATCTAGAGATGTTGCCCGGCGGCCATGCACCGTGGCTCGGGCATCCCACCGAGACCGCCACGGCAATCTCCGAATTCGTCAGCCAGGAGAGGACGCAGGCATGACGGTTATTGCCCCGGCTCGAGAGCGGATGCGGTCCGAATGGAACGCGATCGCACCGCGGTACGACGAATTCAGCACGCCGATGAACCAACTCTTCGCCGAAGAGGCGCTCCTTCGAGTCGATCTTCGCCCGGGAGTCCGCTTGCTTGATGTGGCGTGCGGCAGCGGGGCGCTGGCCATCCCGGCCGCACGCCGTGGTGCTCGGGTCACGGCCGTCGATCTCGCGCCCGCCATGATCGAGCGGCTCATCGCACGTGCCTGCGCCGAGAGGTTGCTCGCCGTCACGGGCAGGCAGATGAACGGCGAGTCGCTGGAGTTTCCCGACGACACATTCGATGTGACCGCATCACAGAACGGGATCTCGCTGTTCCCGGACCTCAAGGCCGGGCTGCGGGAAGCGGTCAGAGTCACCAAGCCCGGCGGATCGGTGTTGATCATCGCGTTCGGGTCGCCGCACCGTGCCGAGTTCGCCGGGTTCCTGCTCGGAGCACTGCACGCCGCCGGGTTCATGCCGCCGCTCAACCCACCTTCGCTGCCGTTCCAGCTTGCCGACCCTGATCAGTTCAGTCGCGAGCTTTCCGAAGCCGGCCTGACCGACCTCCGGGTCGAAACCACCACGTGGGAGATGACCTGCCGATCCGCTGACCACCTGTGGGATGCCTGCACCGCCAGCAATCCGGCTGCCGAAGGGCTGGCCGGCCGGTTGACCCTGGAGCAGCAGACCGAGGTGAAGCGGGTCATCGACGGGATGCTCCGCGAACGCTCCGGCGGTGTGTCGGAGGCGGTCCTTACCAACGAAATGAATATCGGGCTCGGGAGGAAGCCATGAACACCAACGCACAGCACACGCCGGAGCGGATCGAGACGGTCGTGATCGGAGCGGGTCAGGCCGGTCTGGCGACCGGTTACTACCTGGCGAAGTTCGGCCGGCAGTTCACCATCATCGACAGCGTCGACCGGGTCGGCGACAACTGGCGATGCCACTGGGATTCGCTGAGGCTGTATTCGCCGGCCAAGGTGTCGTCGTTACCCGGCATGCGGTTTCCCGCGCCACCGATGTCCTTCCCCACGAAGGACGAGATGGCCGACTACCTGGAGGCGTACGCGGCGGCATTCGACCTGCCGGTCCGCACTGGCCAGCGGGTCCTGAAGTTGTCGCAGACCGCCGGCGGCTACCTGGTCGCCACCGACCGGTCGTCCTATCTCAGCAAGAACGTCGTGGTCGCATCAGGCACGTTCGGCCGGACGCCGCACGTTCCTGAATTCGCCGGCGAACTCGACCCCGCGATCGTCCAACTGCACTCCAGCGAGTACAAGAACCCGTCCCAGCTTCAGCCCGGTCCAGTGCTGGTGGTCGGCGCCAGCCACTCCGGCAGCGACGTCGCCTACGAAGTAGCCATGGCAGGGTTCGACACGGTGCTGAGCGGGCCGATCCGCGGCGAGGTTCCCCTGAGCATCGAGAGCCCACCCGCGCGGGTGGTGTTCCCGGTCCTGCTCTTGCTCGCCAAACACGTGCTCAACCTCAGGACGCCGATCGGACGCAAGATCCGCCCGGCCGTGCGAGCCCACGGCGGGCCCCTGATCCGGTCCAAGCGGGCCGACCTCGAACGCGCCGGCGTCGAACTCGTGCCGGACAAGACGGTTGGCGTGCAGCACGGCCGGCCGGCGCTCGCCGGCGGACGGGTTCTCGACGTGGCGAATGTCGTCTGGTGCACCGGCTTTCGGCAGGACTTCTCCTGGATCGACGCGCCGGTGATCGGGCAGGACGGATGGCCGGTCGAATCCCGAGGCGTCGTCTCCGAAGCCGCGGGTCTGTACTTCGCGGGGCTGGCCTTCCAGTACGCATTCGCGTCCATGCTGATCGGCGGTGCCGGGCGAGACGCCAAGCATGTGGCACGGCACATCGCCGGGCGATCCTCCGCCGACTCGCTGGTCAGCCAAGTGACACCTGCCGCAACCGTCTGAGATTCCTGGCGCCGCGGCCGACGTGGGCGCGCTCAACGAGTTCGGCACCTACGTGTTCGCAGCTGGCGTGCGGCTGGACCTCGTCTTTGCCGCGACGAACCTCTGCGGCGCGCCATCTAGGGTAGGTCAGTGCGCATCGTCAGGCTGCAGATCCAGCAGGAACCGCTCAAGCGCGGTGAGAAGCCCTACCGCTGGTACGACCCCACGCCGATCCTGCAGGTCGAACGGCTCCTGGTGG
>DATHUM010000322.1:0-9133 GCA_035462225.1 Jiangellaceae bacterium
GTCCGAGACGCTGTCCCACTTATTGCTGAAAGTCGCGTCGCCGCTTGCCGAAGCTACGCCGGCTCCTGCCCATCCGACAGCCGCCGCGACGATGATCGCCGCCAGCGCTGTACGGCGCCGGTTGAGGGTCATAGCTGATCCTTCCAGTCGCGGATGCCGATCTCGTGACAGATTTCAGCTACCGGCTATTCGTTCACTCTCGATCCACTATCCGGCGTACGGCGCGCCCGGCGCGGCGTTCAGCATCGCGGAGGCGGCTCTCGAACTGTGCAGTGCGCTCCAACCACAAGGCCGCATTCGCCGCCGTGAAGACGGAGCGCGCTTGATCGACAAGTTCGGCCGCCACCGCCAAATCGCCGGCCTGGATGGCCACCTCTGCCTGAGCCAGCAACACCCGGCCCAAGCTCAGCCGGTCACCGGAATTGTCCGCCACGGCTCTCGCATCACGAAGCGCGCTTTCCGCACTTGCCCACTCGTCGCGCGCCAGGTGGACCAGTCCCATACCAAGGTGCGCGTAGGTCGTGCCGACCGGATCGCCGAGTTCCGCCGTCGCTCTGCGTACCGCGGCGAACTCCGATTCGGCCTCGCTGAACTTTTCCTGGGCAAGGTAGAGATACCCCAGCCGATGCCGAACCTGAGCCTCGGCCCTGGTTGCGCCGATCGCCAGGCTGGCTGACAGTGCATCGTCAAGCAATCTGGCCGCAGCCGCATGGTCTCCACGGTCCAGATGTACCTGCGCCATGCCCTCAAGGACATGGACTTCGCCGATGCGATCACTGGCCGCCTGCAGATCAGCTCGCGCGCGCTGGTACGTCGCCAGGGCAGCATCAAGATGACCTTCGATGCGGTCAATGAAGGCCAGGCTCCTCAGTGTTAGGCCACGTCCGTGCACGTCACCGATCTCGTCGAAGTAGCCGAGTGCGGTCTCGTCTTCTCGCCGACCGTCCAAGAGTCGATCTTCGAAGATGGCTAGCTCGCCGCTGGAGTACCACATTGCCGCCTCCCCACGCCGATCGCCAGCGGTACGACAGACCTCGAGTGCGATGGCGTGTGTTCGGGCCCATGAGTCGGTATAGCCACGTGCCTCGAAAAGGGTGACAGACGTAATGGCCAGGTCCCAGCAGAGGTCGGCTTGACCGAGCTGGGCGGCGAGCTCCACTGCGGTGACCAAGTTGGCGTGCTCGGCAGCGAACCAGTCCATCGGTTTGACCATCAGCTCGTTCACGACCCGACTCGGGAGCGGCCATAGGTCGCAGTCGGCGTGCAGGACGCTGTAGTCGCCGCCGTACGAGCGCGAGTGGGCCTCTCTGGCCATGAACAACCACGCTCGCAGCAGCCGGGTCTGGGCATCGACCCGCTCTTCCAACGGCACTTCACGGGCGAGCATCTCCTGGGCGAAGATCCGCACCAGTTCGTGAAGGCGGTACCGCGGCTGCCCGCCTACCGTGGCCTCGATCACGACGAGTGATGCCTCGCTGAGTTCTTGCAGGGTGTCGGCGCCACCGTCGACGTCGGTCTCCAGCAGCGGAGCGGCCACCCACTCGGAGAAGTCGGTGGCACCCAGCATGCTCAACAGCAGCAACAGGCGCTGGGCAGGTTTGGTGAGTTCCCGGTACGAGAACGCGATACTGGCCCGGACGCCTACGCCCTCGAGCGCCAACTCGTCCAGCAGTCGCTGTTCATCACTCAGCCTGTCCAGCATCCGGTCGATCGTCCAGTGCGGGCGCACTGACAGCTTCGACGCAGCGATCCGCAACGCCAGCGGCAATCGGGCACACGCCTCGGCCAGGCGCCTCGCGGCGTGCGGTTCGGAGTGAACGCGTTCGGGACCGATCACCCGCGACAGCATCGTCAGGCTCGCATCGAGGTCCAACACGTCGAGCTCGATCCGCCGCGCACCGGGCACACCTGCCAGTGCCCGCCTGCTCGTTGCGATCACCGCACAGCCCGCCTCGCCGGGTACAAGTGGCTCGATCTGGTCGACCGTCACGACATCGTCGAGCACGACGAGGATCCGCGATCCGGACAGCCTGCTGCGGTACTCCGCCGACAACTCGCCGAGCCCTTCGGGCAATGCGGTCGGACTGACACCAAGCGATCGCAGGAACTCCTCGAGCACCTGCTTCGGACGCACCGGACGCCCGTCGACACCGCGTAAGCGGGCGTAGAGCTGCCCCTCGGGGAACGACTCGCGGACCTGGTGTGCGACATGCAATGCCAGTGCCGTCTTACCGATGCCGCCGGCACCGCTGATGATGATCACTTCGACGCTTTGACCCTGTGCAGCCGAAGCGTCCGTCAGCCGGGCGCAGAGTTCACCGGCGATCTCGTCGCGTCCCACGAAGTCCGACACCGCAGCGGGCAGCTGCCTGGGAACCGGATGCATGACGCTCGCGGCGTCGGACTTGTTCAGGGCGGGGTCATTAGTGAGGATCGCCCGTTCGAGCGCGGCTAGCTGCTCTCCCGGGTCGAGCCCGTACTCTTCGGTCAGGACGCGGTGCGCCTCGCGGTAGGCGGCCAGGGCCTCCGCCTGGCGGCCGGCCCGGTACAGCGCGAGCATCAGGTGCGCATGCAGTCCCTCTCTCAACGGGTATGCCCTGACCAGCTCCTTCAGCTCGCCGATCACCTCGTGGTGGCGTCCCAGCCGCAGCTCGAGGTCCAGGCATTCCTCGAGGACACCCAGCCGCTGCTCGTCAAGACGTAGCACGGCCGCCTCCACTACGCGGCTGTGCACTCCGGCCGCGGCCGAACCTCGCCACATCTCGAGCGCGTCCCTGAGCATCTTCACGGCGCCCGCGATGTCTCCGCGCCGGACGGCTTCCCGGCCAGCCGCCACGGCCTGGTCGAACCGCAGCATGTCCATCGACGAGCCCGGCACCTCGATCGCGTAACCGGCCGGGTAACTCACGATCAGCTCTGCTTCGGTCCATTCGGCGAACCGCCGGCGCAACTGCCACACGGCCATCTGGATCTGTGCGCGCGCTGTCGCAGGCGGATCCTCCCCCCATACAGCCTCTATGAGCCGTTCGACGGGAACGACCCGGTTTGCTTCGAGCAGCAGTGTCGTCAGGACGATCTGCTGCCGTGGCCCCCCGACATGCCGCGGCTCACCGCTTACCAGCACTCTGAGCGGCCCGAGCAGTCGGAAGTCGAGGTCGGTCAAGGCCGGCCTCGAGAACGAGGAGACGTCTCGGCTCTCACGAGCCGTTGTCGGTCGTCAACCGGCACGTGACATTGGACGTGGGGGAGATGATCAACAGGAGGCTGACGATCTCGTCCGGATGGAAGACCCGGAAGTCCATGTGCACGCTTGACTGGAACGGCGTCACGCCCAGGCTTCCGTAATACCGGTCCAGCTCGACCTCGAGCCGGTATTTGCCGCGCCGCTCCCCCGGTTCCGGCCAGGTCACCCTACCGGAGAGGTCTGTGAGCTGGGAGCGCAGCTTGATCTCCTTATCGTCCCCGTCGCGCCGAAGGGTGACCGGAATGCCCTCCGCAGGGCGCCCGATCATGGCGTCCACAACATCCAGCGATACGATCATGATGCTCCTGGGTCTTGAGAATTGGTTCCCCACCTAGGCAAGCATCATGAACACGCACGCTATCGGTCTGCTCTTCGACCACTACCACCGGGTGTTGCCCCGGTGTTCGCCCCAGTTTTGTTCGCCAGGCGACCTCGGGTCAAGGGCAGGCGGTCACGTTTGGAAGAAGATCCGTTCGACCACGGCGCGCGCCCGCCGTGCCCGCCGGCGGTAGTCGTCGAGGAATGTCGCCACCGTCCCAGGGCCGTACCCGACCACTCGCGACAGGGCCGCCAGAGTACGCACGTCCGTTGGCAGCACATCCGACGGCCGGCCGCTGACCAGCACGAGCGCGTTCCTGACCGAGCTTGCCATGTTCCACGCCTCGACAAGAACATCACGGTCGGGCGGAGCCAGTAGCTCAGCGTCTACCGCCGCGTCGAGGGCCTGCCTGGTCTGAGTGGTTCGAAGCTCCGGCACCGCATGCCCGTGCCGGAGCTGGATGAGCTGCGCCGTCCACTCCACATCGGCCAACCCGCCGGGCCCCAGCTTCAGGTGCATCGACTTGTCGACCCCTCTCGGCAGCCGCTCGGACTCCACGCGGGCCTTGATTCGGCGGATCTCCCGCACCTGCGCGTCAGTCAGGCCGGCACGCGGCCAGCGCAACGGGTCGACCAGCTTCATGAAGCGTTCGGCGAGCAGTGGGTCGCCGCAGCACGGCGCGGCGCGCAGCAGGGCCTGCAGCTCCCACACCTCTCCCCAGCGGGCGTAGTACGCAGCGTACGAAGCCAGCGTCCGAACAAGTGGCCCCTGGCGGCCCTCCGGCCGAAGATTGGGGTCGATCTCGAGCGCCGGTTCCGGGGACGGGACGGCCAGCAGCCGGCGCATCTCGTTGGCAACGGCGAGGGCGGATTCGGCGGCCTCCTGCTCGTCGGCGCCGTCCAGCGGGTCGTGCACGAAGAGCACGTCGGCATCCGAGGCGTACCCCATTTCACGGCCGCCCAGTCGCCCCATGGCGATGACGCTGAGGCGGGTGACGAGTGGCTCCCGGCGTTCGAGCTCCACCGCCCGAACGGCCGTATCCAGAGCACCGGCGAGGGTCGCCTCTGCGACGGCGGTCAATGCCTCTCCGACGGCTTCGGTCGGCAACCGCCCGACCAGATCCGCGGTCGCGATCCGGAACAGCTCGCGTCGCCGCATCGCGCGTACTCCGCCGATGGCGGCGACCGGGTCGTCATGTCGGCGAAGGCCGGCGAGTGCCTCCGCCTCCAGCGGCTCGCGCGGTCGCGGGGTGAGTTCTGCGTCATCACCGAAGATCTTCACCGCCTCGGGCGCCCGGAGCAGCAGTTCGGTGGCATAGCGGCCGGACGAAAGGACTCGAGCCATTCGCTCGGCGGCGGCCCGCTCGTCCCGCAGCAGGCGCAAGTACCAGTGGGTGTCGCCGAGCGCGTCGCTGACCTTTCGGAATCCCGCCAGGCCGGCGTCCGGTTCGGGCCCGTCCGCGAACCAGCCCAGCAGCACCGGCAGCAGCGTCCGCTGGATGGCCGCCCGGCGCGACACCCCGCGGGTCAACGCCTCCAGGTGGCGCAGCGCCCCCGCCGGGTCCAGGTACCCGAGCGCCTCCAGCCGCTGCCGGGCGGCTTCAGGCGTAAGCCGCGCCTCCTCGCCCGGCAACCGGGCCACGGCGGTCAGCAGCGGCCGGTAGAACAGCTTCTCGTGCAGTCGCTGCACCTCCATGGCGTGCCGGCGCCAGGTCGTGGTCAGCTCGTCCGCATGTCGCAGCCCGAGCGCCCGGGCGAGGCGGCGTAGCTGATCGGGCTGGCTCGGCACCACGTGCGTTCGCCGCAGCCGTTGCAGCTGGATGCGGTGCTCGAGCGTGCGCAGGCACCGGTAGGCCTCGTCGAGCACGGCGCCGTCGGCCCTCCCGACGTAACCGCCCGCGATCAGCGCATCGAGCGCCTCGAGGGTGTTCGGCGACCGCAGCGACTCATCGGTGCGCCCGTGGACGAGTTGGAGCAGTTGCACGGCGAACTCCACGTCGCGCAGGCCGCCCGGGCCCAGCTTGAGCTGTCGCTCGGCCTCCGTCGGACGGACGTGGTCGGTGACTCTGCGCCGCATAGCACGAACGTCCTCGACGAAGCCGTCGCGGTCCGCCGCTCGCCACACGAGTGGGCCGACAGCTGCCAGGTACTCGTCGGCGAGCTCCCGGTCGCCTGCGGCGTAACGGGCCTTGAGCAGCGCCTGAAACTCCCATGTCTTGGCCCAGCTCTGGTAGTACGCCGCGTGGCTCGCGACAGTGCGGACCAGCGGGCCGGACTTGCCTTCGGGCCGCAACGCCGTGTCGACCGGCCAGATCGCCCCTTCGGCCGTGTACTCGGAGCACAGCCGCATCATCGTGGTGGCCAGGGTGGTCGCGGTCTTCAACGCGGCGGCTTCGTTCCCGCCGGCCACCGGTTCGGCGACGAAGATGACGTCGACGTCCGACACGTAGTTGAGCTCGGCTCCACCCGTCTTGCCCATGCCGATCACCGCCAACCGGCACGGCTCGGCGTCCGGTGGCAGGTCGCGCGCGGCAAGCTCGAGCGCAGTATCGAGCGTGGCGGCGGCCAGGCCGGCCAACTCGGCCGACACCGGCGCCATGTCCAGGACGTCGGTCAGGTCGAGCGCGGCGAGTTGCAGCAGCCGGCGCCGGTACTCCACCCGCAGCTCGTCGGCATCGCCGGCGCGGCCGAGCGCGGCCCGCACCTCACCGTGATCCGGACGCTCGACCAGATCCGGACGCCGCAGGTCGGGCCATTGATCGGGATGCCGGATCAGGTGATCTGCGAGCGGAGCGCTGAACCCCACCACCGCCAGCAGGCGGGCCCGGAACTGATCGTCGTCCCGCAGCGCTGCTGCCAAGTCCCGGGCGTCGGGAGCCGCACCGAGCAGGCGTGCGACCGAGGCGAGCGCAAGATCGGGATCGGCCGCATCACTCACCGACCGGAGGAACGCCTCGTCGCCGGCCAACGCTGCGAGTTCGGGCCGGCCGAGTTCGCGCTCAGCCGCCGCTGCGTCGGCGAAGCCGGCACGAGCGAGCCATGCCTTCCTGCTCGACGCCCGCGCTGCTCGGTCGACCACGGCTCTGAACCTAACGGATCAGGCCAGCGCGGTACCGACGGTCCACCCGACGGAAGCCGCGCCCAGCCCCGCCGCCACGCTGATGCACACATTGGCCAACGCGTAGAAGCGCGCGCCACCATCGATGAGCCGCAGGGTCTCGTATCCGAAGGTGCTGTACGTGGTCAGCGCTCCACAGAAGCCGACCCCGAACCCCGCCACCACACCCGCCCCGAGATCACCATCGAAGGCCAGCGCTGCGATCACGCCGAACAGGAACGAGCCCACGACGTTCACCGACAACGTGGCCCACGGGAACACGCTGTCGTGGCGGCGCTGGACCGCCACGTCTGCGAGGTATCGCAACGGCGCACCCACCGCGGCGCCGAGCGCGACGTAGAGCACGGTCACGTGCTGGATCGCCCCGCGTAGTGCAGGACCTGCACATCGTCGACCATGACCAACCCTTCCACGGACAACTCGTCGAGCAGCGGCAGGAACCGGTCGATCCGCTCGGCGCGGTCGACGATCACGATCGAGACCGGCAGGTCGTCGGACAAGCTCAGAATTCGCGTCGTATGGATGTGATTCGACGCGCCGTAACCCTCGATGCCACGAAATACGCTGGCGCCGGCCAGGCCCGCCGCGTGGGCACGGTGCACGATCTCGGTGTACAAGGGTTTGCCGTGCCAGGTGTCGTCCTCCCCCACCACGATGGTGAGCCTGCGGGCCGGGCCGGTCAGCGTCATCGATGTCCTCCTCGCCGCTGGTTGATCACAGTACGGGCCATCGCCGCGCCGGCCCAGCAGAACGCGACCGCGAGTACGGGAGTCGCGGCCAGGTACCCCAGCGCCGCGACGGCACGCCCGTCTGCCAGGAGTAGCTGGACCTCCACCGCGTAGGCAGAGAACGTCGTGAATCCGCCCAGCACGCCGATCCCGAGGAAGGGCCGGAGCAGGCGGTGTGGCGCGGTGAGCTCGAGCAGCACGACCATCAGCATGCCGATGAGCAGGCACCCGGTGGCATTGACGGCGAGGGTGGCCCACGGAATGCCGCTCGGGTTGCCCGCCGACAACCGGTCGACCCCGTAGCGCGCCTCCGCGCCGAGCACGCCGCCCGCCGCGATGACGCCCACGATCTGCAACTGCTTGCGCATCAGGGGGCGCGTTCGGCTGAACCGCTGACCCGCTCGGCGAGCCTTTCGGCCAACGCCCGGCCCGCGGCGGCGACCTGGCCGTCCCGGCGCTTGAACTCGGCCGTCACGGTTTCGACGTCCACCTCCGGGTGTTCACGGGCCCATCCGGTGAACGTCGGGAGGCTGACCTCGGGATGGAACTGGACGCCCCAGGCGGCCGCGCCGACCCGGAACGCCTGATGCGGGTACATCTCGCTGCGCCCGAGCCAGGTCGAGTCCGGCGGCAGCTCGACCACCGCGTCGGCGTGCATGCTCGGCCCGGGTAAGGGATCGGCCATGCCGGCGACCAACGGGTCCGATGCAGCCTCCGGCCGCCACATCACGTCGATGACGCCCGATTCACGGCCGACAGCGGCGGCCACCTCGACGCGTCCGCCACAGGCGACTGCCAGCAGCTGCGCGCCGAGGCAGATGCCCAGGGTCGGGACGCCGTCGGCGGCCGATCGGGCCAGGAGGTCGCGGACGGCCGGCAACCACGGCGCCAACCGATCGTCGTAGGCGGACATCTGACCGCCCAGGACGATGAGCCCATCGCGGACGTCCGCAGGGACGCTGTCGCCCGCATGCGGGCGCACGATCTCAGTGTCCACACCGCGCAGCCAGCCGCCGAACCGGTCCAGCGGGCAGCCCGGCTCGTGCTCGATCACGACGACACGCCGACGTTCGTCCCTTTCTTGCATGATCGGCGCGGTGCTACAGGACGGGGAGCATGCGGTTGCGCTCGTAACTGCTGACCTGGCGGCGGTAGTCGTCCCACTCTGCTCGCTTGTTGCGCAGGAAGAACTCGAAGACGTGCTCTCCGAGCGTCTCAGCGACCAGCTCCGAGCGTTCCATCACCCGGATCGCCTCGGCCAGCGAGGACGGCAGCGGGTCGATGCCGAGCGCCGAGCGCTCCAGCTCGGTGAGCGCCCAGACGTCGTCCTCGGCCCCCGGTGGCAGCTCGTACCCCTCTTCGATGCCCTTCAAGCCGGCCGCGAGCATGACCGCGAACGCCAGGTACGGGTTGCAGGCCGAGTCCAGCGCCCGGTACTCCGCCCGCGTCGACTGGCCCTTGCCGGGTTTGTACATCGGCACGCGGACCAGGGCGGACCTGTTGTTGTGCCCCCAGCAGATGTAGGCCGGCGCCTCGCCGCCGCCCATCAGCCGCTTGAACGAGTTGACCCACTGACAGGTGATCGCGGTGATCTCGGGTGCGTGCGTCAGCAGCCCGGCGATGCACGACCGGCCCGTCTTCGAGAGCTGGTACTGCGCACCCGCCTCGTGGAAGACGTTGGTGTCGCCTTCGAACAGCGACAGGTGGGTGTGCATGCCCGAGCCG
>DATHUM010000323.1:0-4280 GCA_035462225.1 Jiangellaceae bacterium
GGGCTGGGGATCCTGCGCGGCGACCAGGACCTCTCCGGATCGTTCGCCAAGCTTCCGCCCGAGGTGCGGGCCAAGGCCCGAGAGAAGCGGCTGCTGGTGCTCACCAAGGCCAACTCGAAGGCGACCGTCCACCGTGACACATATCTGGACTACGTGGGCGTCAAGACGTTCGACGCTGCCGGCGAAGTGACGGGTGAGCGCCGGTTTCTGGGCCTGCTCACCTCGGCGGCATATACCGAGAGCGTGTTGCGCATCCCGGTTCTGCGGCGCAAGGCACGGCAGGTCCTCGAGGTCAGCGGGCTGGCGGCCACCAGCCACTCGGGCAAGGACCTGATGCAGGTGCTCGAGACGTTCCCCCGGGACGAACTGTTCCAGACCCCGGTGGACGAGCTGGCCGAGCTCGCGCTGGCCGTCGTCCACCTCCAGGAGCGCAGGCAACTGCGGCTGTTCGTGCGGGCGGACGAGTACGGCCGGTTCCTGTCGTTCCTTGTCTACCTGCCCCGCGACCGGTACAACACCGAGGTCAGGGAGCGGATCCAGCGCATCCTGCTGGCGGCGTCCGACGGTAAGTCCATCGACTTCACGGCCCGGATCGGGGAGTCGCGGCTGGCTCGCGTCCATTTCGTCGTCCGCATGCGGCCGGGGCAGCGGATTCCCGAGATCGATGTTCCGGCGCTGGAGAAACAGCTGGTTGCGGCGACGCGGTCGTGGATCGACGAGTTCACCGACACCCTGGCCGAACAGTTGGGCGAAGACGCGGTCGCCCGGCTGGCCCGCCGCTACAAGAACGCGTTTCCCGAGGCGTACAAGGAGGACTTCCCGGCTCGTACCGCCGTGGCGGACCTGACGCGGCTCGAGGAGTTGCCGCCCGAGGACGGGCTCGGCATGAACCTGTACCACCCGATCGGCGGGATGGCGGACGAGCGGCGGTTCAAGATCTACCGGACCGGGTCGGCGATTTCGCTGACGAATGTGCTGCCGATCCTGTCCCGGATGGGTGTCGAGGTCGTCGACGAGCGGCCATACGAAATCGCCCGGCCTGGCGAACCGCTCGCCTACATCTACGACTTCGGCCTGCGTGCCCAAGGCGCCGAAGGCGGAGAACCCGAGCGGCTCAAGGAGCTGTTCCAGGACGCGTTCGCCGCCGTCTGGCGCGGCCAGGCCGAAAGTGACGGGTTCAACGCGCTGGTCCTGCGCGCGGGTGTGTCCTGGCGGGCGGCGTCGGTGCTGCGGGCCTACGCGAAGTACCTGCGTCAGGCCGGCTCCACGTTCAGCCAGGAGTACCTCGAGGAGTGCCTCGTCGGCCACGTCGAGATATCCCGGCTACTGCTGGACCTGTTCGCCGCACGGTTCGACCCGCACAAGTTCGCCGGTGACACTGACGCGCGCAATGCCACGGCCGAAGAGATCACCACCCGGGTGGAGTCCGCGCTCGACGAGGTGGCGAGCCTGGACCAGGATCGCATCCTGCGCTCGTTCCTGTCGTTGGTCCGAGCGACCGTCCGGACGAACTTCTACAACCCCGATGCCGGGGCGATCACCTTCAAGCTCGATCCGTCCGCGATTCCCGACCTGCCCGAACCGCGGCCCAAGCACGAGATGTGGGTGTATTCGCCGCGGGTCGAGGGCGTCCATCTGCGGTACGGCGGGGTGGCTCGAGGCGGCCTGCGCTGGTCGGACCGCCGCGAGGACTTCCGCACCGAGATTCTCGGCCTGGTCAAGGCGCAGGCGGTGAAGAACTCGGTGATCGTGCCCGAAGGCGCCAAGGGCGGCTTCGTCGCCAAGCGACTGCCAGATCCGTCCAACCGGGAAGCCTGGCTGGCCGAGGGCGTGGAGAGCTACAAGACGTTCATCCGGGCCATGCTGGACGTCACCGACAACCGCGGCGCCGACGGCACCATCGTCACGCCGTCGTGGCTGGTGCGGCACGACAGGGACGACCCGTACCTGGTCGTGGCGGCCGACAAGGGCACGGCGACGTTCTCCGATATCGCCAACGAGGTGTCCGCTGAGTACGGCTTCTGGCTCGGGGACGCCTTCGCCTCCGGGGGCTCGGCCGGCTATGACCACAAGGCGATGGGCATCACTGCCCGGGGTGCCTGGGAGTCGGTCAAGCGGCACTTCCGCGAGATGGGCCGCGATTGCCAATCCGAGGATTTCACCTGTGTGGGCATCGGTGACATGTCCGGCGACGTGTTCGGCAACGGGATGTTGCTGTCCAGGCACACCAGGCTGGTCGCCGCGTTCGACCACCGGCACATCTTCCTCGACCCGAACCCGGATCCGGCGGTGTCGTTCGAGGAGCGCGAGCGGCTTTACAAGCTGCCACGGTCGTCCTGGAACGACTACGACCGGTCGCTGATCAGCGAGGGCGGCGGCGTCCACCCCCGCACCGCCAAACGGATCACGCTGACCGAGCAGGTGAAGCAGCGGCTGGGCATCGACCCGTCCGTGGACGCGATGACCCCCCACGAACTGATCCGCGCCGTGCTCATGGCGCCGGTCGACCTGTTGTGGAACGGCGGCATCGGGACCTATGTCAAGGCAAGCACCGAGACCAACGCCGAGGTCGGTGACAAGGCCAACGACCCCGTCCGGATCGACGGTGCGGACCTGCGCTGCAAGTGCGTCGGAGAGGGCGGCAACCTGGGCCTGACCCAGCTCGGCCGCATCGAGTACGCCCTTGCCGGCGGGCGGGTAAACACCGATTTCATCGACAACTCTGCCGGCGTCGACACCTCCGACCACGAAGTCAACATCAAGATCTTGCTGGACAGCGTGGTTCGCGACGGCGACCTGACGGCCAAGCAGCGCAACGAACTGCTCGCCGACATGACCGAGGAGGTCGGCGAGCTCGCGCTCGCCGACAACTACGGGCAGAACATCGCCCTCGCCAACGCCGTCGCGCAGGCCCCGAACCTGATGCACGTCCACCGCGCGTACGTATTTCGGCTGGAGTCCGAACGGCGGCTCGACCGCACGCTGGAGTTCCTGCCGACGGACAAGCAGTTCGGTGATCGCATGCAGGCCGGTCGCGGGCTGACGGCCCCGGAGATGGCCGTCCTGCTCGCGTACACCAAGAACCTGATGCAGGCCGAGCTCATCGACACCGAGCTACCAGACGATCCGTACCTGCGCCACGCCCTGCACGCGTACTTCCCGTCACCGATCCGGAACCGGTACAGCGATCGGGTCGACGCCCACCCCCTGCGGCGCGAGATCATCACGACGATGGTGGTCAACGAGTTGGTCAACCACGCCGGCACCACGTTCGGCTTCCGGCTGGGGATGGAGACGGGCGGGACGTTCGAGGACCTGGCCCGGGCGCACACCGTGGCGAGTGTGGCCTTCCGGATGCCGGAGCTGATGACCGGGGTTCAGGCGCTGGATGCCGTCGTGCCAGCCGACGTGCAGACTCATATGCGACTGGAGGGCCGCCGGATCACCGAACGGGCCACCCGCTGGCTGGTGGTCAACCGCCGTCCGCCGATCGACATCTCGTGGCAGATCGAGTTCTTCGAGGAGCCGATCGCCCGGCTGCTGGACGCCCTGCCGGAGGTGCTGGCCGGGCGCGAGCTCGACCTGTTCATCGAACGGCGCGACGCGCTGCTTGCCCACGGCGTCCCCGAAGACCTGGCGGTACGGGTCGCCGTCCTGCCGCCGGCCTACGCCGGGCTCGGCATGGTGGAGAACTCGCTACGGACGGGGACGGACCTGCTCGAGGTGGCGCGCGTCCACTTCTGCCTCGGGGACCGGCTCGACCTCGGCCGGCTGCTGGAGCGGATCATCGCCCTGCCGCGCAACGACCGCTGGCAGACCATGGCCCGAGCGGCGCTGCGGGACGACCTGCACGCCGTCCATGCGGCGCTCACCGCCCAGGTGATCCAGTTCACCGAGGAGACCGACGACCCCAAGCCGCGGATCGACCAGTGGGCCACGCAGGACTCCGTCGTGGTGGAGCGAGTACGGCGGACCGTCGGCGAGATCGTCGAAGGCGACACGTTCGATCTGGCGCGGCTCTCGGTGGGCCTGCGCGTGGTCCGTTCGCTGGTTCGGTCGGATACGCCTTGACCTGCTGTTCGGGACGGTGGGGACGCGCGCCTCGCGCTCGGCTTCGTCTCGGTGCGCTGCGCCTGTTGGGCTGGGTCCGGGCGAGTTGTGCCTCGGGCGGGCTGAACCGTCACGGGTTCTCTGCCGGTCTCAAACGGGCTGCATCTCGTCCTCGAGGGCAGCGTAGTGGGCTTGCTCGTACTCGTGTGGGGTGAGCATCCCCAGGGTCG
>DATHUM010000324.1:0-3390 GCA_035462225.1 Jiangellaceae bacterium
GTCGAACGGGTGGACCACCCCGGCCACCTCCTGTCCCTGCTCGTGTCCTTTCCCCAGAACCGCGACCGTGTCGTCGGCACCGCCGGCGGCGTCGACGGCGGCCACGATGGCCTGACGCCGGTCTGCGATTTCCTTCACCTGTACCGGCCGTCCGGCCTCGGCGGTTCCTGACAGGACGGCTGCCCGGATCGCTGCCGGTTCCTCTGAACGCGGGTTGTCGTCGGTGACGATAACGACGTCGGCGTGGCGGGCGGCGGCCGCACCCATGAGTGGACGTTTGTGCGGGTCTCGATCTCCCCCAGCGCCGAGTACAGCGATGAGCCGGCCACGGGTGGACGGCCGGAGAGCGCGAAGTACGTTCTCAATGGCCTCTGGAGTGTGGGCGTAGTCCACGACTGCCAGCGGTTCGAGCGCGCCGGTGGACTCGACCAGCTCCATCCTCCCCGGGACGCCGGTGCACATGGTCAGGCCGCGGGCGGCATCACGACCGCTCACCCCTGCCTCGAGCAGCATGACCGTGGCCAGAACGGCGTTCGCCACGTTGAAGTCGCCGGGGATGGGCGCGGATACGCTGATCTCTCGACGCCCGTCGTGCTCCAGATCGATGGCCGTCGAACGTCCTGACCGCGATACCTCACGCTTGACCACTACCCAGTCAGCGGCGCCGGCGTCGTCACGGGTCGCTATGGTCACGACAGGGACGCTCGCCTCTGCGGCCAGGCGGCGCCCGTACTCGTCATCGACGCAGACGACACCGCGCCGCGCCCGCAGCGGCGTGAACAGAGCGGCTTTGGCCGCGTAGTAGTCCTCCAGGTCGCGGTGGAAGTCCAGATGATCCTGCGAGAGGTTGGTGAAGCCCGCGACGTCGAAGACGATCGCGTCCACCCGGCCCAACACGAGCGCGTGGCTGGACACCTCCATCACGCACGCGGTGACGCCCTGCTCACGCATGGCGGCCAGCAGCGCGTGCAGGTCGGCCGCCTCAGGGGTGGTCCGGACGCTGGCGACCCGTTCACTGTCGATACGCGTTTCGACCGTGCCGACCAGGCCGGTGCGATGGCCGGCGGCACGCAGACCAGACTCGATCAGGTACGTCGTAGTGGTCTTGCCGTTGGTGCCGGTGACGCCGAGCATCAGCAGGTCGTCGGCGGGCCGCCCGTAGATGGTGGCGGCCAGCGCTCCGAGCCGGGCCCGCGGATCGTGGACAACGAGCACCGGCAGGTCGGTGCTGAGCCGGCGGGCGCCGTCCGGATCGGTGAAGAGCGCAACCGCCCCGGCCGCCTCGGCCTGGGCGGCGAAGCGCGCGCCGTGGGTCAGTGCGCCTGGCAGGGCCGCGAACAGGTCGCCGGGCTGCACCTTGCTCGAGTCGTGGGTGACGCCGGTGACCGCCGCGTCCCGGGCCGGAGCGGCGATACCGAGCGTCTCCGCGAGCTCGGCGAGTGGCCGCGGCGTCACGCGGTGAGGTCGCAGCGGCGGGCGGGGTGGCACGCCGCAGAGGGTACTGGACGCACCCACGAGCCCACTGCCCTCCTCTCCCGTGATCGTCGTTGCCGAGGGTGCCAGATGGGTGACGCGTCCACCGCCGGCGCGGCGGCTGTCAGAGGTCGCCGGCGTAGATCGCCACCTCGGGTGGTTCGGTGCCCGACGGTACGATGCCGGCCTTCGCCAGCGCGAGGCCGAGGACGCTCGAGAACACCGGACCGGCGACGCTGCCGCCGGACCGGCCGGCCGTCGGGTTGAACACCGTCACCGCAACGGCGTACTTCGGTTCGTCGGCTGGTGCGAAACCCACGAACGACACGTCGACCTTGCCGCTGTAGCAGCCGCAGGACGGGTCGATGGCCTGCGCCGTACCGGTCTTGCCGGCGACCCGGAAACCGTCCACCGTCACCTTGTTCCCGGTGCCGTCGGGCCCCATGACGCCCTCGAGCATCGTCGTGACGGCCGCTGCCGTCTCCTCGCTGATCACCCGCGCGGGCTCCGCGGCAGCCACCGGCTGCACTTCGCCGTCGGTGTCGATAACACCATCGATCAGCCTGGGCGGCATCCGGACGCCGCCGTTGGCGATGGTGGCGTAGACCGACGCAAGCTGCACGGTGTTCACCGAGATGCCCTGCCCGAACGACGCGAAGTCACGATCCAGGTTCGTCCATTCCCCCGGTAGCTGTCCTGCCGTTTCAGCCGGCAGGCCGAGGTCCGGCTTCACGCCGAGACCGAAAGCCTCCAGGTACATTCCGAACGTGCCAGGGTCGAGGCGCTCCGTGGCCAGAATCGTCCCGACGTTGCTCGACTTGGCGATGATGCCGGACAGCGTCATGTCCTCTTGCGCGTGGTCGTAATGGTCGCGAATGGTCAGGTCGGCGCGGTCGATGTTGTCCGGGACCGAGAAAATGGTGGCCGGTCCGGCCATACCCTCCTCGATGACGGCCGAGACGCTCAGCGCCTTCAATACCGACCCCGGTTCGTACGCGGCTTCCACAGCGGGATTCCCCCCGCCCGAGGTGGCCGCCGGGTCGCGCGGGTCGGCGACCGGTGCCGAGGCCATCGCCACGATCTCGCCCGTCTCGACGTCGATGACGACGGCGTTCCCCCCGCTCGCCTTGGCGGTCTCCACCCGCTCGGACAGCACCTGTTCGGCGTGCCACTGCAGGTCACGGTCAATGGTCAACGAAAGCCCCTCGCCGGGCACCGCCTTCTCGTGGCTACCGCCGGTCAGCGGGATCCGCGCGCCGCCGCGCGCCACCTGATACGCGAGTTCACCGTCTTCTCCGGCGAGATGGTCGTTCCGCGAAAGCTCGAGCCCGGCGAGCCCCGTGCCCTCCGCGCCGACGAAACCGACGATGTTGCCCGCCACCGATCCCGCCGGGTACATACGCTCCACGGTCGGCTCGCTGTAGACGCCGGTGAGCCGGAGCTCGCCGATGGCTCGCCAAGCTTCCGGTGTGACTTTGCGAGCCAGGACGCGGTAGCGCCGGTCGCCTGTCAGCTTGTCCTGGATCTCGCGGGCGGGCTCGCCCAGGGCTTCCTCGAGCTGTAAGGCGTAGGCGGCAACGTTGCCCTCTTCGGCGATCAGCTTCTGGTCGACGACGATGTCGTACGCCTCCACCGACTGGGCCAGAGGTTCGCCGTTGCGATCCAGGATCGTCCCGCGGAGCGCGGGCACGGGGACGACCTGCATGCGGCTACTGCGCGCCTCGGCGGCGTAACTCGACGCGTCGAGCCCCTGCAGCTGGATCAACCGGCCGGACAACAGCGACAGCACGACGAAGACCAAGATCAGCGACGCGTGCAGCCGCTTGCGCGGGTCGGCAAGGCGGACCATCCGAGGAGGTCGGCGCGGCCGGGGTAGTCGCGGCGTCCGGGCCGGCCGGGTCGGGGCCGGCCGGGGAC
>DATHUM010000325.1:0-13653 GCA_035462225.1 Jiangellaceae bacterium
GCAGCGCGTCGAGCACGCTGATGCTGAACTCCGGCGCCTCGTCCATGAACAGCACGCCCCGGTGCGCGATGGATGCGGCCCCGGGCCGAATCTGCCGGCTGCCACCGCCCACGACGGCGGCCGTGGATGCGGTGTGATGTGGCTCGGCGAACGGCGGTCTGGTGACCAGCGGCTGGTGCGGCGGCAGTACGCCGGCTACCGAATGGATCGCCGTCACCTCGAGCGATTCGTCCGCACTCAGGTCGGGCAGCAGCCCCGGCAGGCGCCGGGCGAGCATCGTCTTGCCCGCACCGGGCACACCGCCGAGCATCAGGTGATGGTGTCCGGCGGCCGCTATCTCCACACCCCGCTTGGCCTCTCCCTGGCCGGCGACATCGGCCATGTCGAGAGCCTGCAGACCGGCCGTGACCGGTTCCGGGCCGGCGGCCGGCGGATCCGGTGGCTCCTCCGGCATCGGCAGCCCGCGCAGGGCGGCCAGGACCTGGGACAGCGACCTCGCGCCCAGCACCGACACGCCGGGAATGAGCCGGGCCTCGGCGGCATTCGCCTCCGGTACGACGACTCGAGCCAGGCCGGCCTTGGACCCGGCCAAAACTGCAGGCAGCACGCCGCGGACCGCCCGCAGCCGGCCGTCAAGGGACAACTCGCCGAAGAACACGATGTCGCCGCCCGCGCCCGCAGGCAGTTGCTCGTCCGCCTCCAAGATCGCAACGGCGATGCCCAGGTCGAAATAGCTGCCGCGCTTGGGCATGGATGCGGGCGACAGGCTCACCGTGATGCGCTGCAGCGGCCACGTCTCGCCACTGGTCAGGATCGCCGCACGGACTCGGTCACGGGCCTCGACTAGGGAGGTGTCCGGCAGGCCGACCATGCTGAATCCGGGCATCCCCCCGATGTGTGCCTCGATGTCGACGACCGTCCCGCGAACGCCGGACAACCCGACACTGCGTGCCCGTCCGAGGCGCATCAGAAGGCTCCCTGTAGGTGCTCGACCCGCGGTTCGCCGCGCCGCGGGATATGGACGGCGAGCACGTCGAAGCGCATCGCGATCCCGCGCGATGTTTCGTGGTCCGCGAGCCACTTGCGTCCGAGTCGGTGCAGCCGGGCGGCCTTGTCCGGTGTGACAGCCTCGAATCCGGAGCCGAATCCGAGCCCGCGGCGGGTCTTCACCTCGCAGACGACCAGGCACGGTTGAGTCGCCGCATGGGACGGAGCCAGCGCGACGACGTCGATCTCACCCAAGTCGCACCGCCAGTTCCGATCGACGATCGTGTACCCGGCGTTCTCCAGGTGTTGGACGGCGACCCGCTCGCCGTACGCCCCGATGGCGTTGTTGGCACGCACCCGGCACCACCTCCGGACACGAGCTTTGCGGGCGCGCTCAAGACCAAATGGGAATGATCACGAATCTGTGGATGGCGAGGGTCCGCGGAGCCTGGGTGTGGACAACTCGGCCGCGTGGGCCGCCCACCAGGGTCAGCCGCTCAGCTACAGGTTCGCAGCCATGTAGGTACGGCGCGCCGCCTGCCGAACGTGATCGAACGTCAGCTGCCGAGGTCGGTCTTGGGGATCTCCAGGTCGCTCTTGGCGAGCTCTTCGACGTGGACGTCCTTGAACGTGACCACCTTGACATTCTTGACGAAGCGGGCGGGGCGGTACATGTCCCAGACCCAGGCATCGCTCATCGTGACTTCGAAGTAGACCTCGCCGCCGTCAGAACGGACCTGAAGGTCGACCTTGTTGGTCAGGTAGAACCGTCGCTCGGTCTCGACGACGTACGTGAACAGCCCGACGACGTCGCGATACTCGCGGTAGAGCGACAGCTCCATCTCGGCCTCGTACTTTTCGAGATCCTCGGCACTCAATGGTCACGCTCCAGTTCCTGCTCGTACCTCGACCAGCGAGGCGTCCACCGGCGCCCCCGCGGCCGCGCGAGCCACATTGACGTACGACCTGCGATGCACCGGACTAGGCCCGTGTTCGGTCAACGCGCGCTGATGCTCCGGCGTGACGTACCCCTTGTGGGTGGCGAAATCGTACTGCGGCCAGTGCTCGTGCAACTCGGTCATGATGCGATCGCGGGTGACCTTCGCAATCACCGAGGCCGCCGCGATGCAGGCCGCGACCTGGTCGCCCTTCCACATCGCTAGGCCGGGAACGGCCAGTCCGGCCACCGGGAAGCCGTCGGTGAGCACGTATCGCGGCTGGACGTCGAGCTTGGCCAAGGCCCGGCGCATCGCTTCGACGTTGGCCACGTGCAGACCCATCCGGTCGACCTGGTCGGCTGGAATGACGACCATCGACCAGGCCGCCGCACGCTTCAGTACTTCGGAGTACACCCGTTCCCGCGCCGAGGGCGTGAGCAGCTTCGAATCGGCCAGGCCCGGGATCTCGCCGCGATGCCCGTCGGCCAGGATAGTCGCAGCGGCGACCAGCGGACCGGCGCACGCGCCCCTGCCCGCTTCGTCGGTGCCCGCCACCGGGGCGAATCCGAGCCGGCCGAGTGCACGCTCGTAGCCGTACATGCCTGAACTCTTGCGGATCGTCGGGCGGACGGCGCTCACGTTCATGATGAGGACGAGCCTACGAGACGGACCGCTACTCGTCGGGGATGTGGTCGAACGTGCCGTCGTCGGAAAGGCCGGACCACCGGGAAACCGGCCAAGCCACGACGAACGCTTTACCGACGACACGGTCTTCCGGCACGGTGCCGTGCACCCGCGAGTCACCGGAGTTCGACCGGTGGTCGCCCATCACGAACAGGTAGCCCTCTTCGACCTCGACCTCGAACTCAGTAACCGAAGGATCGTCGCCGGCACGCAGGTAAGCCGACTCGTCCACCGCAACGCCGTTCACCGTTACCCGTCCGTCGTCGTCGCAGCAGATGACGGTGTCGCCGCCCACCCCGACGACTCTCTTGATCAGGTGACCTTCCGAGTCGTCGGGCAGCACGCCGACGAACTGCAACCCGTTGCGGATCCACGTCCCGGGACCGCTGCTGTCGTCGCGGGGCGTAGAAAGCCACCCATTGGGATCGGCGAAGACGACGACATCACCGCGTTCGACGTCGCCGAACCGGGTAGTCAGCTTCGAGACGAGTACCCGGTCGCCGACCTGCAAGGTGTCCTGCATGGACGAGGACGGGATGAGAAAGGCCTGGACGAGGAAGATCCGGACCAGAGTGGCGATCAGCAGCGACAACACGATGACGATGCCCGCCTCGCGAAGTATGGCTACGGCACCACTGCGCCGAGGCGGTTCGGCGTCCGCCGCCGGCTCCTGTCGGGGCGCGGTGTCCTCGGCCACATACTCTCCCATGTCGCTCCCGCCGCAGCAGCCGACGAGCACCGCCCGGATGACGCGCTCGATATGCCCCCGACGCTACCCTGCAAACCCGCGCGTATGCGCTCCGGGGCGTCAGTGGATCAGCTGGTTTCGCGCTTTTCGCGGATCTTGGCGGCCTTGCCGCGCAGGTTGCGCAAGTAGTAGAGCTTCGCCCGACGGACGTCGCCGCGCGTTGCGACCTCGATCTTGTCGATAACTGGGCTGTGCACCGGAAACGTCCGCTCGACTCCGACGCCGAAGCTGACCTTGCGGACGGTGAAGGTCTCGCGGACGCCCGAACCCTGACGCCGGATCACCACGCCCTGGAAGACCTGGATCCGGGAGCGGTTGCCCTCGACGACCCTGACATGGACGCGAAGCGTGTCGCCGGCGCGGAACTCCGGAACGTCATCGCGGAGGTTAGCGGCATCGACGGCGTCGAGGGTGTGCATGATGTGTCACTTCCTCGCCGGCGCCACGGGTCACCGACGGAATCGTTGGCTTCAACTCGGTCCTGGCCACCCGCTGAGGCGCTCCCCCGTGGCAGGGCGATCGCGGGCCAGGCAGCGATTCAGTGTGCCACAAGTGGGCTTAGCCGGACGAATCGAGGGAGCGCCGCACGCCCTCGTCCGAAACGCTCCAGCCCAGGTCGGCCAGCAGGGCGCGGTCGTGGCGGTCGAGGGTCGCGGGATCCAGCCGCTCGATCAGATCGGGTCGGCGCTTGGACGTACGGCACAGTGCCTGGTCACGCCGCCATCGAGCGATCTTGCCATGGTGGCCGGAGACGAGGATCTCTGGGACGTCGCGGCCCCGCCAGCGTGGCGGCTTGGTGTAGACAGGGTACTCGAGCAGGCCCTGCGAGCCGTGGGACTCCTCGACGAGCGACTCCGGGTTCCCTACCACGCCGGGCAGCAGGCGGGCCACGGCCTCGATCACGACGAGGGCGGCCACTTCGCCGCCAGTGAGGACGTAGTCGCCGATGGACACCTCGGTGACCGCCATTCTGGACGCGGCGTCCTCGACCACGCGCGCGTCGATGCCCTCGTACCGGCCGCAGGCGAAGATCAGCCACGGCTCGGCGGCGAGTTCGGTTGCCAGATGCTGGTCGAACACCTCGCCGGAGGGAGTGGGGACGATCAACCGCGGCGGCGGTGATGCCTCCGGTGGCGCGATCGCATCGAGAGCAGCACCCCACACATCGGCTTTCATCACCATGCCCGCGCCGCCGCCATACGGCGTGTCGTCGACCGTGCGGTGCCGGTCTGACGTCCAAGCCCTGAGGTCGTGGAGATGGACGTCCAGAATGCCGGATTCACGCGCCTTACCCACGAGTGAGAGTCCGATCGGGGCCAGGTAGTCAGGAAAGATCGTGATGACGTCGACCCTCACGGCTCCTCCTGTCCAGCCTGGTCCGCCAGAAGGCCGGGAGGCGGATCGATCACGATCTCCTTCGCGTCCAGATCCACCGTCGGGACGATCGCGGCCACGAAGGGAACCAGCACCTCCCCGACCGCCCGCTTGACGGCCAGCAGGTCCTGACCGGGCAAGTGCACCACCTCGGCCACTTCACCGACCGGCGCTCCGTCCTTGGTCCGTACCGACAGGCCGATGAGGTGGTGGTCGAAGTACTCGTCGGGATCGGCCGGCCGTTCCCGCTCGTCGATGTCCGCGAGCAACCGCACTCCGCGCAGCGTCTCAGCGGCAGTGCGGTCGCCGACACCGGCGAACTGCACCAGCAGGCGGCCGCTGTGCCAGCGGGTCCCGGCGACTGTGAGCGGTCCGGCCTGTGCCGGTTCGGTTGTGAGCACGGCACCTCGGGTGAAGCGCGCCTCCGGTACGTCGGTACGGACGTCGACGGCGACGTCGCCGCGTACGCCGTGCGCCCGCGTGATCACCCCGACCGTCACGAGCACGCTTGCCTCCAGCTTCGATGCACTCGCCGAACTGCACGAAAAGCTTCCTCCATGGTGCCGTGGGCAACATCGAGGAAGCTCTTCGCACTGGCCGTATCAGCGACCGTCGACGTCGATGAAGTCGATCCGCACGTGCTCGTCCGACAGCGCATCGATCACGGTCCGGAACGCTGTCGCGGTTCGCCCATTCCGCCCGATGACCTTGCCCAGGTCGTCGGGATGCACGCGAACCTCCAGCAGCATGCCCCGGCGCTGAGTGCGCGAGCGGACCTTCACCTCGTCCGGGTAGTCCACGATCCCGCGTACCAGGTGTTCCAGTGCCTCGGCGAGCACCTGCTCAGCTCTCCGAGCTCGATTCGGCCGCCTCGGCCGACTGCGCAGCCTCGGCGGATTCGGTGGCCTCGGCGCTCTTCGCGTCCTCGCTCGTGGCCTCGGCTGCCGCGGACTTGTCGTACTCGGCCTCGGCCTCAGGCTTGGTCTCGGCCTTGGCCTCGGACTTTTTCGCCGACTTCTTGGCCGCCTTCTTTGCCGGCGCGGCGTCGACCTCGGACTCGACCTTCTTGGCGGTGGCCTTCTTGGCTGTCCGCTTCTTCGGCGTTGTGGCGTCGGAAGAGCTCTCGCCGTGGACCTCGGCGAGGGCGGCGTTGAACAGGTCAGACTTGTTCGCCTTGGTCTCCTTGACCTTGAGCGTGCCTTCGGCACCCGGCAGTCCCTTGAACTTCTGCCAGTCCCCGGTGATCTTGAACAGCTTCAGCACCGGCTCGGTCGGCTGGGCGCCGACACCCAGCCAGTACTGGGCACGCTCGGAGTCAACGTGGATCAGGCTCGGGTCTTCCTTCGGGTGATACTTGCCGATCTCCTCGATGGCCCGACCGTCGCGCTTGGTGCGCGAGTCGGCGACGATGATGCGGTACTGCGGGGTGCGGATTTTGCCCATCCGCTTCAGCTTGATTTTGACAGCCACGGGTGTGGAGTCTCCTGTAGGTGAGTTCTGGGTGAGCCGCCAGCACCGGGTGGGGACCAGCACGAGCGCCTCGGGTGGACACGGCATCCGCGGGTGAGAGGGCCACGCGTGCGCCGGTACAGCAGGTCATTGTGCCAGAGCGGCGCTGCTGAACCCAACTCGCACCGGCGGGTAACCTCGCGGTGTTGGTCACCTGATCGCGATTCCTCTCGACGCTCCAGGGGTCACCTGATCACCGATTTGTCACCTGATCGGCTGGACCGATAACGATCAGGTGACTAACTGAAGCGCTGACCAGCAACAATTCCCGACGCAAGTCACCTGATCGCGTCTCAAGATGCGGACGCGAAACGATCAGGTGACCTCTAGGGCTCGCAACCTGCCCCTACGTAGAGACTTGATCATCTGATCGCCGAGCAGGGCGACTGTCGGTTATCGAATCACGCGCCCGCGCAGGATGATTCGCACCGGATCGAGCAGCGTCTCCGGTTCGGCCGTAGGGTCGGCTGCGTAGACGCACAGGTCCGCTGGGACGCCCTCGCCCAGAGCGCCGGAACCACCCTGCAGGTACGCCCGAGCCCGCCAGGACGCGGCTGCGACCGCGTCCGCAGCCGGAAGCCCGGCTGTGACGAGTTCGAGAACCTCGCGAGCAAGGAGTCCGTGCGGTAGCTGCCCACCGGCATCCGTTCCGGTGAAGATGGGGACGCCCGCCTCGTACGCGGTCCGGACGTTCTCGTACCGGCGTTCGTGTAGCCGGCGCATGTGCTCGGCGTACCGAGGGAACTTGGCCTCCCCCTGAGCGGCGTACTTCGGGAACTGGTCGATGTTGACCAGGGTCGGCACCATCGACACGCCGCGCTCGGCCATGACAGCCATCAGGTCGTCGGACAGGCCGGTGCCGTGTTCGATGCCGTCGATGCCGGCCGCGATCAGGTCAGCAAGTGCGTCCTCGCCGAAAACATGTGCGGTGACCCGGGCGCCGAGCTCATGGGCGCGCTGTATCGCCGCCTCGAGAGCGCCGCGCGGCCAGCACGGACCCAGATCGCCTAGTTCGCGATCGATCCAGTCGCCGACGAGCTTGACCCAGCCGTCTCCGCGCCGAGCCTCCTGCTCTACGTAGGCCACGAGCTCGTCCGGTTCGATCTCCCAGCCGAAATTCCGCAGGTATCGCTTGGTGCGCGCGATGTGCCGGCCCGCTCGAATGATCCGGGGCAGGTCGTCGCGTTCGTCGATCCACCGGGTGTCAGCCGGCGACCCGGCATCGCGAATCAGTAGGACGCCCGCGTCGCGGTCGGCTAGCGCCTGCTGCTCGGCCTCGTCAGCCGGCACTTCGCCCGCCGCCGCCAAGCCGACGTGGCAATGCAGGTCGACCAGCCCGGGCAGTACCCATCCGGTCGCGACGGTTTCAGCGTGAGCGACGGGCTCGAACGCGACGTGGCCGTCCCTGATCCAAAGGTCGCGATGCTCCCGTTCGGGCAGCAGTACGCCTCGAATGTGCAGTGCTGTCGGCTCAGCCACGGTGCCGACCTTAATCGGTCGCCGATGCCGATCGCTGACAGCAACGTACCGCCAGGCGTGAGCCTCAAGCGGACCCCGCCGCCCGAGGCTCACGCCGCTTCGGTCTCTGTCCGGCCGATGCCCCATTCCCGAAGCCGATCACGGGTGCGCCTGGCCATGGCGCGGATCTCGGCCGGCTCGATCTGGGCTTGGAGGGCCATATCGATGAGCCGAGCAAGCTCGTAGTCCGGCTCGCAGCGGAGTGCCCGCTCGATTGCGATGTTGGCGAGCGCGCCATTGCCGAGCTGGTACGCGACGCATGCCAGCGCCGAGCAGATGGGAGCGGCGTTCTCGTCCAAAGCGCACCGGGCGAGCGCGCTGAGGAAGACGACCAGCTCCTGCGGATGACCGTCCAAACCCCAGGTGAGCAGCTCGTCCCGGGCCAGCTTGTCTTCCAGCCCGACCAGGATTCGGACCGCATCGTCGTCCGGCAGCCCGTGATCGCCGTCCACGAACCGCTCGTAGGCGGCACGCGCGAGTGCAAGTGTGCACAGCAGCGCGTGGTCGGCACCGCGAGCCGCGACCTCATCGAAGAACGTCTCGCCGATCCGCTGGTACGACGCCCTGAGCGCGGTCTCTCGGTCGGCGACCGGGCCACGGATGGTCGCTTCGAGCTCGTCCCGCGAGTCCAACACAGCGTTTCCCTCGAGGGCGGCCCGAGCCTCGAGGGCGAGCATTTCGCTACTGGGCGAGCCCTCAACCGGCGTTCCCTCCCAGGGGCAGCAATGGTCTGTGCACACGTAGGAGTACCACCGGCCACCGCGGACGAGCAGGAGCTCGAGCCACCCGATGCCTCGTGGCTTGAGTGCCCCGGTAAGGGCTTCCATCAGTGCGCGTCGCGGCAGATCGCCGGCCACGTCCGGGGCCTCGGTGTAACAGACGGCGACGATCGTCGCGGCGCCGTCACGCTCGGCGCGGTGTGCCAAGTCCTCGCCGACGACCTGGTCGTGTTCTGGATCCGGCAAGTCCATCCGCATGGTGAGGCCGATGCGGCGCCGCGGCCCGTGCAGGCACATGACCGCAAGGCTCTCCGCGGGGTGAAATCCGATCACGACCGGCAAAGCCGTCACGATGTCGGACGGTGAACTCAGCTTGATGACCGTCCGGTCTTCGTTGGTTGTCATGGCCGACGACTCAACCGCTTGCGCTCGTCCCGGGCTAGACCCTTCTCGCAATCTGTGGATAACGCATGACGCCAGACCCTAGGTGTGGACGGCCAGCCGACGGGTGCCGGCAATGGATCATGAAGCCGAAGCTGCGGCGTGCCCGTGCATTCGACACAGGGCCGCCCACCAGAGTCGTCGACTTACCTACAGGCACGCGTGCATGTAGGTAAGGCGGGCCGCCTGCCGAACGTGATCGACCGGTGGCTCAGCGGTTCTTGAAGAAGTCCGCCACGTCGTCGGGTAGCTGGAAGTCGGTGGCGTCCCCGTTCGATGTGCCGCCCCCGAAGGCTCCCGGCAGTTGGCCGGGCTCCGGCTCGGCATTTCGACGCTGCTCGGCTTCGGCCAGTTGTGCGGCGCGCTTGGCGGGGTTCCCCGAGCGGGCCCCCCGGCGCTTTTGCTTCTTCGGCTGCTTTCCCGTGCTCATCTTGCCGCCGCCGAGGCCGGGGATACCTCCGGCCATGCCAGGAATGCCGGGCATCCCGCCCAGACCGCCGAGCTTTCCCCGAGCGGCCTGGCTCATCATGTCGCGGGCGGCGAAGAACCGCTCGACGAGCTGGTTGACCTCGCTGACCTGCACACCCGAGCCGCGCGCAATCCGCAGCCGGCGGGAGCCATTGATGATCTTCGGGTTGTCACGCTCGGCCGGCGTCATCGAGCGGATGATCGCTTGGATACGGTCGAGCTGGCGGTCGTCGAACTCATCGAGCGCCTCACGCATCTGGCCCGCGCCGGGAAGCATGTTGATGATGCTCTTGAACGAGCCCATCTTCTTGATGGCCTGCATCTGATCAAGGAAGTCGTTGAGCGTGAACTCGCTGCCCGTGGCCAGCTTGCGGGCCATCTCGGCGGCCTGGTCGGCCTCGAAGGCCTTCTCGGCCTGCTCGATGAGCGTCAGCATGTCGCCGAGGTCGAGAATTCGCGAGGCCATCCGCTCGGGGTGGAACACGTCGAAGTCGGTGAGCTTCTCCCCCGCCGAGGCGAACATCACCTGGCGACCGGTCACCGAGGCCACCGACAGCGCGGCACCACCGCGGGCGTCGCCGTCCAGCTTGGTCAGCACGACACCGTCGAAGCCGACGCCGTCGAGGAACGCGAGGGCGGTGTTGACGGCGTCCTGGCCGATCATCGCGTCGACCACGAACAGCGTCTCGTCCGGCTGGACGGCGTCGCGGATGTCGCGTGCCTGCGCCATCATCTCCTCGTCGATGCCCAGCCGGCCGGCGGTGTCTACGACGACGACATCGTGCAGGCGCTGATTGGCGTGCGCGATGCTGCTGCGGGCGACCTCGACCGGGTCACCGACGCCGTTGCCCGGCTCGGGCGCCCAGACGGCCACACCGGCCTGCTCGCCGACCACCTGCAACTGATTGACGGCGTTCGGACGCTGCAGGTCGGCGGCCACGAGGAGCGGCGAGTTGCCATTGTTCTTCAACCAGAGCGCCAGCTTGCCCGCGAGCGTCGTCTTACCGGACCCTTGAAGGCCGGCCAGCATGATCACCGTCGGCGGCTGCTTGGCGAAGCGCAGCCGGCGCGTATCGCCACCCAGGATCCTGATCAGCTCGTCGTTGACGATCTTGATGACCTGCTGCGCGGGGTTGAGCGCCTGCGATACCTCGGCGCTGCGCGCCCGCTCCTTGACGGCGGCGATGAAGTCCTTGACGACCGGCAACGCGACATCGGCCTCGAGCAGCGCGACCCTGATCTCGCGCGCGGTGGCGTCGATGTCGGCTTCGGATAGCCGGCCCTTGCCGCGCAGCGTCTTGAAGGTCGCGGTGAGTCGGTCGGAGAGCGTAGCGAACACGGCGAACTCAAGTCCTTGTGGTCGGGAGGTGCGGGTCGAACTCCAAGGTTAACCGCCAGCATCGGCCACCTCCGCATGGCCACCACGCTGATCATGCAAGTCTGGGGCGACACGCCGTAATGACCGAGTTGCGCCGCAGCCCTCCAAACTCCGGCAAATCGGCGTGTCGCCCCAGACTTGCATGATCAGCGAGGTTGGGGCGCGGCCGGGAGTAGTGAGCGCGCCCCGGTGTGCGGTCGGTCAGGAGAAAAGGTGGCGGGCGATGATCTCGCGCTGGATCTCCGACGCGCCCTCGTAGATCCGTGGTGCCCGCACCTCGCGGTAGAGGTGTTCCAACATGTGTCCGCGCTCCAGCGCCCGGGCGCCGCACACCTGGATCGCCACGTCGACGGCCATCTGCGCCGCCTCGGTGGCATACAGCTTGGCCATCGCCGACAGGTGGGATATCTGCGCGGCACCCGAGTCGAACGCCGACGCTGCACCGTGCACCAGAAGTCGCGCCGCCTGGAGCCGCGTCGCGACGTCGGCCAACTGATGCGAGACACCCTGGAACTCGCGCAACGCCCGGCCGAACGCCCGCCGCTCGGCCGCGTACGACACCGCCGCGTCGAGGGCCGCCTGCGCCATCCCGACGGCGAACGCGCCGACGCTCGGCCGGAACAGGTCGAACGTGCGCATCGCGACGTCCCAGCCGGCGTCCACCTCGCCGAGTAGGTGGGACGCCGGGACGGGGACGTCGTCGAATCGCAGCCGGCCGATGGGATGCGGCGACAGCAGGCTCAGCGGCTCGCCCGTCAGGCCCGCCGAATCCCGCGGGACGGCGAACGCCGTGATGCCCTTGGCCCTCGGCCCGCCACCGGTACGGGCGAAGACCGAATAGACATCGGCGTCGGGTGCATGCGAGATGAACACCTTCTCGCCGGTCAGCCGGTACGTCTCGCCGTCGCGTTCAGCGGCCAGTTCCAGCGAAGCGGCGTCCGACCCGGCCTCGGGCTCGGTGAGCGCGAGCCCGGCCACCGCGTTTCCGGCAGCCAGCCGCGGCAACCACGCCGCCACCACCTCGGGCCGGCCGGCCCGCAGGATCGGGTACGCCCCGAGGCCCTGCACCGCCAGCGCCGTCTCGGCTTCGGTGCAGTAGCGGGCCAGCCCCTCACGCAACAGGCACAGATCGAGAGCTCGGATGTGGCCGCCGCTCTCGACCGGCCCGAACAGCAGGCCGAGCAATCCGTGCTCGGCGAGGGCCGCCATCAGCGGCCGGTTGATCCGCCCGGGCTCGCCAGTTGCGGCGATCGGTACCAACGCCTGGCCGGCCTTCTCGGCCCGAGCCAACAGGCTCCGTTGCTCCTCGGTCAGGTGCGCGTACCGGACGTCCGTCATTCCGACCACTCCGGGACGACAGCGATGCCGACCAGTTCCACCACGGCGTCCTCGTCGAACAACTCGGCCACCCCGAGCAGGGCGGTGGCCACGTAGTGCTTGCCGAAATGCCGGCGGTATGCGGCCCCAAGCTCAACCAACGCCGAACGGTACGCCGGTACATCGGTCACGTAGATCGTCAGCGACACCAGGTGCTCCGGGCGTCCACCCGCCGCCGCCAACGCCGTCACGACGTTCCCCGCCGCCACGTCGAACTGCTCGACCATGGACGTGCCGACGATCGTCCCGTCCGGCCCGAGTGCGGTCTGGCCACCGAGGAACACCGTGCGGCCCAGGGCGGCCACCACGGCATGCGCGTACCCCCTCGGCGGAGCCAGCGACGGCGCTGTCACGATCCGGTGCTCGGTCATCGGCCGGCCCACCGCGGCTTGCGCCCTTCAGACCAGGCGGCATAGAACTCCGCGTGGTCCTCGCTCTTCATCAGCAGCGCCTGCGTCATCGCCTCGAGCTCGATCGCGCTGCCGAGGTCCATGTCGAGCTCGCGGGTCAGCAGGACCTTCGTCGTCGAGTAGGCCCACGCCGGGCCGTCGGCCAGCCGCCGGGCCAGCCGGTCGACCGTCTCGCCAAGAGCCTCGTCGTCCACGACATCGGTCGCCAACCCGATCGCCAGTGCCCGGTCGGCATCGATCTTGTCACCCAGCATGAGCAACTCGGTGGCCCGACCGAGGCCGACGAGCCGGGGCAGCAGGTACGCCGAGCCCATGTCCGCCCCTGCCAGGCCGACCTTGGTGAACAGGAACGCGAACGTCGCCGATCGCGCCAACACCCGAAAGTCGCTGGCCAGCGCCAGCACCGATCCTGCACCAGCCGCCACACCGTTCACCCCGGCGATCACCGGCAAGGGGCATTCGCGCAGCGCCTTGGTGACCGCACCGGTCATCCGGGTGAACTCCAGCAGCCCGGCGGCATCCATCCGTTGCAGCTCGCCGATGATCTCCTCCACGTCGCCGCCGGAGCAGAACCCGCGCCCCTCCCCCGTCAGCACCACGACCCGGACGTCACCCCGGTGCGGCAGTTCGGCCAGCAGGTCGCGCAGGTCGGCGTATACGTCGAAGGTCAGTGCGTTGAGCTTGTCCGGCCGGGAGAACCGGACAGTGGCCACCCCGTCGAGGACCTCGAAGTCGAAGTGCTGCCATCGGCCGGTGAACCCTGGGGACGCCCGGAACGGGCTCATGTCCGGGCCCCCGCGATTGCACAGCGAGTGGTCTCGGCGGGTGCGTTCATGCGCCTACTCCTTGCTGCTCGATCACCCGCAACGCGCGGCGGTCGAGCTTTCCGTTCGCGGTCTTGGGCAGCTCGCTGACGAACCGGACGTCGCGTGGCACCTTGTAGGGCGCCAGCTCCGCCCGCACATACTCCCGCAGCACGGCCTCCAGCTCAGCCGATCCGTCCCCATGCGGCACGACATAGGCACGCGGGCGCACCAGACCCGCCTGGTCAAGGTGGCCGACCACCGCGCACTCGACCACGGCCGGGTGACCGATAAGGCAG
>DATHUM010000326.1:0-3387 GCA_035462225.1 Jiangellaceae bacterium
CAGTCGAGCCGGTCCGGAACGAACCGGGACCTCCTGAGCGGGTTCGACATTGGCGGGCGTCCGTTCACCGGCGACGGACCGCGCCTCGTCGTTGTCGGGTACGACGGACCGACCGGTCGGGTCGAAGGTGAAACAGGCCTCCCGGTCGGCGTGCTGCGCCTGCCAGCGTGCACTCACGATCCAACGCCCGTCGTCGCGTCGCCAGGCGTCCCACGCCACCGTTTCCGGGTCGACGTCGAAGCTGCTGACCCACTCGGCGACGGTCTCCTGCAGCGGGCGGTTCTGAGCATCGCTGTTGACCCGCCGGATGATGGCCTGCTGAGCACGGCCGGCGATGTGTTCGCGCTCGGCGAGCACCGGCCCGGCGAACCGCAGGACCTTGTCGAGCGGGACTCCGGCGGCAGCCGCCACCGACTGGACGCTTTCCCCGGCGCGCACCCGGGCCTGGATGTCGCGCGGCCTCAGTTGGCTGTCCATCTGAATCTCCAGCTGCCCCAGCCGGGCGCGGTCACCGCGGATGGCCGCGTGTAAGCGCTCGTCCAAAGGCAGCGACATAGGGGCTTCGTCGCCGTCACCACGGAGGATGAGATGCGTGCCGTCGTCGCTCAGGGCGACGAGCCGCAACTTACGCATCCTCGGGCCTCCTACTACTGGCTAGCCTCTATCGTTACCCCGGCCGGCGAGCTGACCAAGCCGCCACGCCGCGAGATGCGCGGGTTACACCGGCTCGGGTACATCACGCGCCGGCCGGTCGACAGAGGTCCCCACCAGGCAGGCCAGCGTGGCAAGCACGCCACAGGCGAACGCGACGAGATAGGTGTCGGACCCACCGATCCGGTCGATGATCGGGCCGGCGAAGGCCGCACCCGCCGCAGCGCCCACCGTGATCGCGGTGGACGCCCAGGCCAGCCCCTCGGTGACTCGGCTCGCCGGAACCGCTGCCTGGACCATGGAGAACCCTGCGATGAGGGTCGGGGCAATCGCGAAGCCGGCCACGAATACGGCCACGAACAGCAGCGGCAGGCTACCCACGAAGGCGAGGGGCAGCACGGCCACGGTCAGCGCAGCCTGCCCCACGACGAAGCGCCGCCGAGACGACACCTTCCAGTGGATCGTTCCAGACGTCAGGCCGGCGATCAGGCTTCCGGCGGCGAACGCGGCCAGCGCCGGGCCGGCTGCGGCAGTGACGCCGAACTCGTCGGCGACGGCGACGGTGCTCAGCTCGACGGTGCCGAAGATGGCGCCCATGAAGACGAACGCCGCAACGGTCCAGGTCAGCGTCACCATCGGCAGGTGGTCACGACGACCGATGGTGACCGCCGACCGGATCGGCGGCTCGGTGGCTCGCAGCGAGGCGTACACGAAGACGCCGGACAGCGTCAGCACCATCACCGCGGCCAAACCGGCCACCGGGTGGATGTTGGTGGCGAGCACCACGACCACGACGGGACCTAGGACGAACGCGACCTCGTCGAGCGCCGACTCCCACGCATAGGCGGTGTGCAGGCGGCCGGCGACTGATTCCAGGCTCGCCCAGCGGGCCCGCACGAGGGCGCCGAACTGCGGAAACGTCGCGCCGGCGAGCAACGCGGCCGCGGCGAGCAGGCCGAACGGCAACTCGCCGACGGCGACCCTTCCCACGACCGCGATCAGGGCGACGAGTGCGAGGCCGTGGGCGAAGAGCAGGGGTGCAAGCATCTTGCTCTGGCCGAGCCGGTCGGCAATCCTCGCCTGCACGGGGGAGGCGACCGCGTGGGCACCAGTGCCGATGCCGGCCGCGATACCTGCCGTTGCGTAGCTGCCGCCGGACAACGTGACCGCCAGCACGATGCTGAGCGCGTGCATCGACATCGGCAGGCGGGCGACCAGTCCGGCCGCGGAGAATGCGCGGGCACCGGGGGTGCGCAACACGACCCCGTAGGTTCCGAACACGACAGGGCTCCCAGAAGGTGACGATGCTGACAGTGGCCGATCCAGCCTACGGCGCGGCACCGACAAACCTGGCAGGATTTACCAGCGTGACAGCTGCTCCGTACGACGCGTTCCTTCTCGTCTCCTTCGGTGGGCCGGAGACCCCGGCCGACGTTCTGCCGTTCCTCGAGAACGTCACCCGCGGCCGCGACATACCGCAGGCCCGGCTCGAAGAGGTCGCCGAGCACTACTACGCATTCGGCGGACGCAGTCCGATCAACGACCAGAACCGCGCGCTGATCGCCGCCCTCGAAGCGGAGTTGGCGACCGCCGGCATCGACGTCCCGGTCTACTGGGGCAACCGGAACTGGGATCCGTACCTGGCCGACGTGCTGGCCCGGATGCGCAGCGACGGGATCACGCGGGCGGCGGCATTCATCACCAGCGCGTATTCGTCCTACTCCGGCTGCCGCCAGTATCGCGAGGACCTGGCCGCGGCCGTGTCGGCGGTGGGGCCTGGCGCACCCCGCATCGACCGGATCCGCCACTACTTCGACCATCCCGGCTTCGTGGCCGCGAACGCCGACAACGTGCTGGCCGCTCTCACGCGGCTCCCCGGCGCCGCCGCCGCCGAGGCGAGCCTGGTGTACGTCACGCACTCAATCCCGACCGCGATGGCCCAGACGTCCGGCCCGCAGGGTGGCGCGTACGTGGCGCAGCACGAGGCGGTGGCCGCAGCGGTCACATCCGAAGTGGCCGACCGGACCGCAGTTCGGTACGAATACGACCTGGTCTACTGCTCACGGAGCGGCGCGCCACATGTGCCATGGCTGGAGCCGGACGTCAACGACCACCTCGAGCACCTCGCGACCAGGGGCACGCGGGCGGTGGTGCTCGCGCCGATCGGGTTCGTATCCGATCACATGGAAGTCGCCTTCGACCTCGACACCGAGGCGATGGAGACCGCCGCCGAGCACGGGCTGGTCGCCGCGCGGGCGGCCACCGCCGGTACCCACCCGGACTTCGTCGCCGCCATCTGTGACCTGTTCGCCGAGCGGGCCGCAGTCGAGCGCGGGGAGCAGCCGGTTCGCGCCAGCATCGGCCCGCCGGGCCCGTCGCACGATGTGTGCCCCGCCGGGTGCTGCCCCAACCCGCGCGGACCGCGCCCCGCTCTGTGCGGGTCGGATAGCTTGGCAGGGTGAGCGAGCCCACCACACTGCTGAAGCTGGCCGTCGAGACCGCCCTCGAGGCCGGCGAACTCATCCGGGACCGCCGCAACGCTGTCACCACGATGGCTGTGTCGGCCACCAAGACCACGTTCACGGACGTGGTCACCGAGTCGGACACCGCCGCCGAGGCGCTCATCCGGGAACGGCTGCGGCAGGCGCGTCCGGAGGACGCCATCCTGGGCGAGGAAGGCGGCTGGTCGGACGGCGGGTCGGCGGTGCGATGGCTCGTCGACCCCATTGACGGGAC
>DATHUM010000327.1:0-13119 GCA_035462225.1 Jiangellaceae bacterium
CACTTCGAGCAGGTCCACGAACAGGACGGCACCCATCTTTCGGCGCTGCACGCCAGTGAGCCGGCCATCTACGGCCGCCACGGCTACGGCCTGGCGTCGCTGGAGCTGGAGGTCAGCCTGAGCCGGGGCACGACGCTCACCGCGCCCGATCTGGAGGATGCCGCCGGCGCAGTCACTACGCATCTGGCGTCGGTTTCCGATCCCGATGTGCCGAAGCGGATGCGGGAGTGCCACCTCGGCTGTGCCGGCCTGGGCTCGGTCGTCGGCGACGCCGGCTACTACGTCCGCATCTGCCACCAGTTGCCCGAAGAGCTGAGGGACAAGGAGTCCTGGCGGGTGCTGTTCGCCCGCCGTGGCGGCGCGGACGTCGGGTTCGCCATGTTCCGCCGCACCCACAAGTGGGAGCGGGCCCGGCCGGCAGGAGAACTTTCCGTATGGGCGCTCGTCGGCGACCCGGCGGCCCAACTCGCGCTGCTGCGTCGGCTGCTCGACTTCGACCTGATCGCCACCGTCAAGGTGCGCGCCGCCGGCGTCGACGACCCGCTGCTGCAATGGGTGGGCGGCCCCAGGGCGACATCGGACCTGGCGACCTACGACAGCCTGTGGGTGCGCCTGGTGGACCTGCCCGAGGCGCTGCGGGATCGGACATGGAGTGCACCCTGCGACGTCGTGATCGAGGTTGCCGACACCATGGCTCCGTGGAACGACGGTCGGTGGCGGGTCCGGGCCGACGAAGCCGGCGAGGCAACCGTGGAAAAGACCGCGGCCGAGACCGACGTTCGGCTGCGAGTGGACGCGCTCGGAGCGGCGTATCTCGGGGGCGGGAATCTCGCGGCGATGCAGCGTGCCGGGCTCGTAACAGAGCAACGCAAAGGCGCGGTTGCCGAACTGTGGCGAGCCATGCGCACCGACGTCGCCCCAACCGCCGCGTTCGGCTTCTGACGCTTGCTGAAGGCGCAGCGCGATCATCACGCGCTGCGGTGACTGGCTAATTGGCTCCGGGCGGCGGGTTCCACGGCCCGACTCCGCTGAACCGCTGCGGCGTGATCCTCGTGACGAACCCCGGCGGCGGGTTCGGCATTGGAGGGAACACCACGTCAGGCCCGAGGTAAGTGTGCGCGAGCCGCTGGAGCAATTCGGGGGCGCCGCCCTCGGTGACCCGCGCCGTCCCGTACACGACCAAGTACTCGAGCAGGCCCCACTCGTTCACGCGAGTGGTCGGGATCGAAAGCGCGATGCGCTGGTCGCGACGCAGGTTGAGAAGCTTGCGCTGGTCGGCGATCGTGGCCAGGACGATCTCGTCACCGTCAACCCCCACCCAAGCCGCGCTGACATGCGCTGAACCGTCCTCGTTCAGGGTGACCATCTGGGCCACGGCATCGCTTTCGAGCAATTCACGAGCCGCGCCCCGGATCGGGATTCCCTCCACCCTGCGCAGCCTACCGGCATCGCAGAAGGCGTCCTCATGTCGCCGGCCGACTCCCAATTTGCCGGAAGCTGCCTCGTCCGTAAGGGTTGGACGGTGGCAGATGAACATGTCGTGGGCTACGACGGAATGTGGGCCAAGCCCGAGGACGACCCTCGCGCGGCAGGCAAACCCGTCGGCGAGCTCGCGACCATCCGGGAGTACCTCTCCAATTACCGGCTCACCCTCGGCATGAAATGCGAGGATCTGTCCCCGGAGCAGCTTGCCACGCGATCCGTCCCGCCGTCCACGCTGAGCCTGCTCGGCCTGATCAGGCATATGGCCCGGGTGGAGCACAACTGGTTTCAGCGCTCGCTGAAGGGTCATCGCGATCTACCTCGGCTCTTCTGGTCCCCTGACGACTACGACCTGGACTTCAACGGCGCCGTCGCCGACCAGGCCGTGGTCGACGAGGCGTTCGCCGCGTGGAAAGCACAGATCGCCGCCGCCGACGTGTGGCTCGACGGGGAAGTCGACCTGGACGCCGTGGTCCTCACGCCGCGCGGAGATCAGGAGACCAGCGTGCGAGACATCCTCATCCACATGATCGAGGAGTACGCCCGGCATTGCGGACACGCCGACCTGCTGCGCGAGTGCATCGACGGCCGCACCGGCATGTAGTCCGACTCGAACAGCTCAACGCCTGCCAACGAGTCACCTCGGCGCGGTGCCCGACGGCCGGATGAACTCCCGTCAACACCACCACGTGAAAGGAACCAAAGACGCGACCCAGGGGTTTACAACCGGGCAAGTCAGTAGCACTCTCATAGGCGGCCATGAACCCACAACGCCCGACGAAGTGCGGTGGTGAGGCAGATGCGTAAATCGTTCGTCAATTCCGGGTTGGCGGCCGTCCTAACGCTTGGAGTGCTCGTGCTCGGCAACTCGCCGGGCCTGGCATCGCCCGATGACGAGAATCCTTCGGCCGCGGAAGGGGCCGGCTTGCTCAGAGACGGTGCCAAGGCTCAGGACAAGGACAATCGGGATGGCCGCGTCGAGCCTACGGCTCGCCAGCGCGGGCTGGCCACCGCCATGGACGCGAGAGCCAGATTCAACGATCTCGGCACCATAGGCATGCTCACCTCGACCGGCCGCCCGCTCGCGTCGGGTCTGCCGGAGAACCCCGCTGCAGCCGCCCGCGCCTACGTTGCGGCGAACAGGGACCTGCTGGGCCTGACGCCACGCGCGGCGAACGCGCTCGATGTGATCGCCGTTGCACCTATGGGCGAGGGGGCCGCGGTGATCATGCAGCAGCGGTTCGGCAACCTCACCGCGGGATACGACGGACTTCTCATCGTCGGCGTGCGCGATGGTGCGGTGTATCACGTCAGCGGGTCGCTGGCCCGCGATGCCGCACAGCCGCAGCCGGCGACACTGTCGTCGCAGGAGGCAGCGCGGGTCGCCGCCCGAGACGCCGGCGTGGGCACGAGCGCGGTGCGAGACGTGGAACTGGTCGCTGTCCCCACTCCCGCGGCGGGAACGCGGGCTGCGTACCAGGTTCTCATCATCGATGGTGAAGCCGAAGCAGAACCGGTCGCCTTCAACTCCTACATCGATGCTCGTGACGGCTGCCTGCTGGTACGCGAGGACATCGTCGACTACGACGTGGACAACCCGGAGTGGGACGTGTTCCCGAACACGCCGCCGGTCGACAACTCGTCGACTGACACCCGCGTGCGCTGGTGCTTCGCACCCGGACCCGGATGTGACGAGGCAGTCGGCACGTCCGCGTCACCACTGGCATGGGACATCAACCCTTCCAACCGCAAGCCCTCCGAAACAACGTCGGGCAACAACTCGTTCGCGGTGCACAACTGGTTCAGCAACGACCCGTTCGACGTGGGCAAGGAACTGGCCACGCCGCGGCCAAACCGCGACTACACCTATGCCTGGACGAACCAGTGGTCCGAGGAGAAGTGCTCGCCCGCGGTCTTCGAAACGCAGCAGCGCAACGACATCGATGCTGCCCGGGCGAACCTGTTCGCAGGGCACAACCGGATGCACGACTGGTCGTACCACCTCGGCTTCACGGAGACGACGTTCAACCTCCAAGACGACAACTTCAACCGGGGCGGCAAGCAGAACGACCCAGAACAGGGCAACGCACAGGCCGGTGGGGTGAGCGGTGGCCCGCCGACGTTCGCCGCGCGCGACAATGCCAACCAGATCACGCCCGGCGACGGGCATCCGCCGATCACCAACATGTACCTCTGGCAGCCGATCGCCGGTGCGTTCTACGCGCCATGCGTCGACGGCGACTACGACATGACGGTCATCGCGCACGAGTACGGCCACGCCATCACGAACCGCATGATCGCCGGGCCGCGGAACGGGGTCAGCTCGCCGCAGGGCATGAGCGAGAGCTGGTCGGACCTGGTGGCGATGGAGTACCTTGCCGAGCACGGCTACGCCCAACCAGGCATCCGTGCTTTCACCATCGGCGAGTACGTCACTTCGGACGCCATCGCTGGAATCCGTAACTACAACATGAGCGCGAGCCCGCTGAACTACAGCAGCGTCGACTACGACTTCGTAGGTCTCCAGGTTCACGCCTCCGGTGAGCTGTGGAGCGCGGCCAATTTCGACATCAGGTCCGCGATGATCGACAAGTACGGCGCGGGAAGCGCCGCGCTGCAGAAGTCGTGTGCAAACGGGTCGACACCGGTGACCGAATGCCCCGGCAACCGCCGCTGGGCCCAGCTGATGTTCGACTCGTTCCTGCTCATGGCGCAGAGTCAAGTAAGCATGATCGATTCGCGTGACGCGATGCTCGCGGCGGACTTCATCCGGTTCGGTGGCGTGGATCTCGAGCTGATGTGGAACGCGTTTGCCAAGCGCGGCCTGGGAGAACACGCGGTCAGCAACGGCTTCGCTGACCCGAATCCGACGCCCAGTTTCGCTTCGCCGTTCGCGACGGAAGGAACCCTCACCTTCGCGCCGGTGGACGAGGCGGGCCAGCCGGTCGAGGGCGCGCAGTTGTTCGTCGGCCACTACCAGGCGCGAGCAGTACCAGTCGCGGACACCAATCCGGGTACGGTGCTGACCGATTCGGTATCACTCGTGCCCGGTACCTACGAGTTCGTCGCCCGGGCGGCCGGCCGTGGCTTGGTGCGGGTCGGTCCGGTCACGATCTCTGCCGGGCAGCAACTCGACCTGTCCGTGCCCATGCCGACCAACCTGGCGTCCGCCTCCGCCGGCGCGACCGCTAGCGGAGACGGCGTCAACATCGCTCGGCTGATCGACGATAATGAAGCGACCAACTGGGCGTCCCTTAGCGCTCCGGTCGCAGGCAAGGGCGTCGTCGTCGATCTCGCCGGCGACCGGCACCGAGTGACCAGGGTGCAGGTAAGTGCGATGCTCCGGCCCGCGATCACAGGGGATCCCGATCCGGGTGGGCAGAACCGGTTCTCCGCGCTCCGACAGTTCCGTGTCCTCGCGTGCAACGCGGTTGGAAGCACGGACTGCACCGACGCGGACGACTACACTCCGATCTTCACCAGTCCTGCGGACGCGTTCCCGTCGATCGCGCCACGTCCCAGGGCGCCGGAGCTGATCCTTCGATCGTTCGACATCCCTGACGTCAACGCCACACACCTGCGCTTTGAAGTGGTCACCAGCCAGTGCACCGGTGGCCCGGACTATGCCGGCGAGCAGGACGCCGACCCGAGAGCAGGAACGGACTGCACCAGGAACAGTCCACAGGCGGGCGTCGTTCGCGCCGCGGAGTTCCAGGCGTTCGCCGACTAGGGGATGTGCCTCCGGCCGGTGCTCGTCCCGCACCGGCCGGAGGCAACGGCGACGCCTTAGGTCTGCTCAAGTCACGGTGTCGATGGTCTAGTCCGGCCGCGCCACCATTGCCACGCTGCGGTCACCAGAAGCGCGCCCACCAGTGAGCCGATGACGCCGCTGGGCCGAAGCGCGATTCCGTCACCGGCGATGAGGCTGATGAGAAGACCACCGACAAAGGAACCAATGAGGCCCGACGCGAACGCCAATGGCCAGTCGATCCCTGACGTGGACTTACCCAGGATTAGCTGGGCACCCGCTCCGATAAGCATTCCGAAGAGGATCATGGCGAGGAGAAGCATGGGCTGAGCATAGAACCTGCACGTGCCAGCCGCCGTCTTCACGGGGTCTGTCTCATCAATGTCGGGCCAGGGCTACGCCGACAACCACTATGGTCGGCAGGCATGCCGCCTTTCGACTGAGCAAGGACGAAGCACGCCGGCACGGCGGCGGGCGCCTTCCGGCAAACTAGACGCGACCGCGGATCGCAAGGCGGGCACTCTCGTCGTCAACGCGATCCACCTGGACGTCCGCTTCACCAAGGCAACGACCGCCGCAGTCCGCGCCGAAATCGAGGATCTCGCGACGTGGCTCGGGCTCGAGGTCACCGGCTCATAGGGGGTCGGACCGGCGCGGGTGTTTCGCCGCCGAGCCAGCACGACGCTGCCGGCGCTCGAGTAACACATCGGCGTCAGAGTCGGTTGTTCTCAGCGCGAGTGAGGCCTGCACGAGCGCTGCGTGCGTGAGCGCTTGAGGATAGTTACCGAGGTAGGCGCCGGTTGCTGGGTCTATCTCCTCGGGAAGTAGACCGAGCGGGCTGACGTACCGGAGCAGCTCTGTGAACAAACTGAAGGCCTCGGCGCGCCGACCGGTGAGGGAGAGCGCCTGGACAAGCCAGAAGGAGCAGGGCAGGAATGCGCCCTCACCGCCGCGCAGCCCGTCACTCCCCGGCAAGTACCGGTAGAGCAAGGGACCACCGGCAGACAGCTCCTTTCGAATGCCGTCGACCGTGCCGGTGACCCGGGGCGAGCGGGCGTCTTCGATCCCGAGCAGGGGTAGGACGAGCACGGCCGCGTCGAGGTCGGCTGAGCCGTAGCTGCGGGTGTAGCGGTTGTGGACCGGATCCAAACCGTGCGCTTGCACGTCGGTTGCGATGGCGTCGCGCGCGTCGAGCCAGCGGCGGCGCTGTTCGGGTCGTGCGCCATGGGTCTCGGCAATGCGTAGGGCGCGGTCGAGCGCGAGCCATCCCATCAGCTTCGAGTGCACGTGCTGGGCCGGCTCGGCACGGATCTCCCAGATGCCGGCGTCCGGCTCGCGCCAGTGCCGGGCGACCAGGTCGGCGAAGCCACGCATCACCCGCCACGTCTCCGAATGCAGCCGCTGTCGGGCCTTCACCAGCACCCAGGCGGCATCGACTACCCAGCCGTAACCGTCAAGTTGATGCTGCTCGGCCGCGGCGTTGCCGACGCGCACCGGGACGCTTCCGGCGAAACCCGGCCAGCCGGTGAGGGTTCGCTCGGGGGGTGCGTGCCGGCCATCCAGTGTGAACAGCACCGGCAGCCGCGGCCGCTGTAGCCGGCTGGCATGCAGAAGCCACCCGAGAAACAAGTGCGCCTCGTCGAGTTTGCCGGCCCCGAGGAATGCCGCGATGCCGATGCTGGCGTCGCGCGGCCAGGCGTAGCGATAGTCCCAATTCCGCATTCCGCCGGGATGCTCGGGCAGGGAGGTGGTCGGTGCGGCCACCGGTGCGCCAGAGGGCGAGTAGGTCAGCAGCCGTAGCGTGAGCAGGCTTCGCACCACGGATTTGCGGAACGGCAGATGGCTGTCGATTTCAGCACACCAGGCACGCCAGCGTGCCTCGTCCTCGAGCACAAGATCCCACGCCGCGGCGGGGTCGACGTGGATGAGTGGTTCGCGGAACGCCACCGCCATCACCAGCGTGACCGGATGGTCGGGGGTCACGGTCACCGATGTCGATCGCCCCGCCTCGATACGGACGTCGGCGTCGCAGGCCAGCGAGATCGCCAGCGGGCCCCACTGACACACCAGACCGTGCCCTCGTCTGCTGACCCTGGGTGCGCGGTGTCGCTCACCCAGGCGAGGGTCGAAATGCAGGACGGCTTTCACCGGTGCGTGTTCGACGGTCAGCCGCCGCACGAGCAGACTCGCCGGCAGCATCCGTCCGGCGACTTCCGCGACCATTGCCTCGGTCAGGGTGAGGCGGGCCTCCCCAACAGCCCAGGTGGTCTCCAGAGTCGCGGTGTCGCCCCGATAACGGCGCCGTACGACAGGGGCAGGCAGGCGTGGCCCCAGTAGGAAGGCGCCCGCCGCCGTGCCACCGACCAGGCGTCCGAACACGGGCTCCCCGTCAAAGCGAGGCACGCAGAGCCAGTCCACGGACCCGTCGGCGGACACCAAGGCCGCGGTGCGGGTGTCACCGAGCAGGCCGTAGTCTTCGATCGGCGGCATCTCAGCGGACCTGCAGGAGAAGGCCGAGCATGGTCCCGTACGCAAGATGGGCGACGATAGCGACCACAGGTGTCTGAATGCCGTAGTTCAATCCGAGCAGACCCGGCGGCTCGAGAACAGCGGTGCTTCGCGGACCCGCACGGTGTGACGCCATGCGTGGATGGACGCCGGGCAGCAGGGGCAGCAGCACCGTCAGTGCAACGGCGGCGTGCAGCAATCCCAGCAATGCGCCGAGCCACCAGGTCGCACGATCGAGCAGGACGAACGCCGCGCCGTAGCCGAGAGCGAAGCCCTGACCGGCACCGAGGTGGACGAAGAACCCGACGACCCGCGCCCGGTCGGGGTCTCCGGTCAGCACCATGCCGAGCACCAGGGGCAGGTCGAGGCGGCTCAGGCCTCCCATCTGGGCGGCGATCATGATCGCGGTCAGCGCGGCGGTAGCCGCAAGGCCGAAGACGGCCCATCCCGTCCAGTCCATCTCAACGCAGTTCCATCTCGCCGGTGCTCTCACGCAGGCCTTCGGCGGCGTTGGCGGCGGTGAACCCACCACCGACCATGACGAGCGTCTCACGCCCGGCCATCACGATCCCTTGCGGCCGCGGACAAGAGAGAGGAACTCCGCCCGGGAGGATGGGTCATCCCGAAGAGTCCCGAACAGAGCTGAGGTCACCGTCCGGGACCCGACCGCCCGAATGCCCCGCAAGGTCATACAGCTGTGCTCAGCCTCGATGACGACACCCACCCCGCGGGGCGATAACTGATCCCTCAGATGCTCCGCGATCTGTTTGGTCAACCGCTCCTGGGTTTGCGCTCGCCGGCTGAAGCAGTCCACGACGCGGGCGAACTTGGACAAACCCAAGATCCGCTCATCCGGCAGGTAGCCGATGTGGGCGACACCGACGAACGGCAGCATGTGATGCTCACAAACCGACCGGACGGGGATGTCCTCGACCAGCACCAACTCGTCATACTGCTGGCTGTTCGGGAAGGTGGTGAAGTCGAAGGGCTCGACGGTGAGCAACTCCGCGTAAGCCTGGACCATCCTTCGCGGCGTATCGGCCATGTCGTCGCCGTCGACTGGCAGGCCGAGAGCGACCAGCAGGTCCGTGGCCGCCTTCTCGGCCGCGGCCAGGTCCACGGGCGGCGGGGGGTGAATGACCGTCGGCCGCCACGGCGGATCCGAACGGCCGCTCGCAAAGGTGGACAGTGCCTCGTGTCCGTTCACCCGATGGGTCATGGCGTCCTTCCCGCTTCTAAAAGACTATATTGTTGACGTTAGACGTCGGGATGGATTCCGTCAATAGTTCCGTCTTTTAGAAAGGAGTCGGACCCCGCGCGGTCTCGGAGACGGTGCTGCTAGTCGTCGAGGCTGCCCATCGTCAAGTTCACGATTGTTCCAGTCATTCCGCTCGCCTTCTCGGACGCCATGAGGACCGCCACGTTCGCGATCTCCTCAAGTGTCATCAGGCGTCTGGCGTGGGTTCGGCCTGCGAGGAACTCTTGCCACTGTTCCCAGGTCATTCCCGATGCTTTGGCGCGCGGCTCGAATGCCTCCTTGATAGTCCGGGTCTCCGGCACGGCCTGTGGTCGCAGGCCGACCACGCGAATGCCGTGGGGTGCCAGTTCCGCGGAAAGATCTCGGGTGAGCGCCTCCTTGGCGGCCATCGCCGGACCGTAGCCGCCGACCAGCGCAATTCCCGTGCGGGAGTGCAGAGCGGTAACAGTCATGATCACCCCCGATCTGTTCGGAACCATGTGCCGCGCGGCGTGCCGTGCGGTCAGGAAATACGACCTCGCGTACGTCAGGATCGGCAGGGTGAACAGCTCGACACCCAGATCGGCGAGCGGCACGCCGAGGATCTCGTTGTTCGGGATCCCGACCGCATTGAACGAGATGTCGACGCGCCCCGCCTCGTTGATCACCGACTGCAAATGCGTGTCCACAGCCTGCTCGTCGAGCGCATCCACCGCTGCCGCGCCAGCGGCTGCAACGTCCCTCGCGACGGCTTCGACGGGGGCCAGGTGGCGCCCGGAGAGAAACAGCATGGCGCCCTCCGCAGCGAATGCGCGCGCGACGGCTCCGCCGATCGCGCCTCCGGCTCCGTAGATCACCGCAACCTTGTTCTTCAGCACAACGATGTAGACACCAGTGATCGTCGAAAGTGGGCGTCCGCCACCGCCCAGTTCGTCCCGCGGCCGGTGTCAGTACAGGATGGAGGCGCGACAATCGGCAGAGACGCAAAGCGGCGGTGAAGTAGTGACGACCGAGCTGATCGCCAAAGCGCGGACCGGGGACGGCGAGGCGTTCCGGGAGCTGACCGAGCCGTTCCGTCGGGAGCTACTGGTGCATTGCTACCGGATGCTCGGTTCTTTGCAGGACGCCGAGGACGCTCTGCAGGACACCATGCTGGCCGCCTGGCAGGGCCTGCAAGGGTTCGAGGGCCGCGCCTCGATCCGCTCATGGCTCTACCGGATCGCAACCAACAGGTGCCTCAACACGCTTCGCTCGGCGCGCCGACGCCCGGCCCGGGAGTGGGATATGCCCGGAGTCGAACCGCCCGAGCCGACCCGGATCGGGGAACTCGGATGGCTGGAGCCGATTCCCGACGCCGTCGTCGAGGGTGCGATCGACATGCCGCTCGGCCCGGAGGCCCGTTATGAGCAGGCCGAAGCGATCTCCCTGGCCTTCGTGACGGCTCTTCAGGTCCTGCCGCCTCGCCAGCTCGCCGTCCTGATCTTGCGTGACGTCCTCGGCTTTCGCGCGAGCGAGGTAGCCGACATCCTCGACTCGACCGTCGAGTCGGTCAACGGTGCCCTCAAGCGGGCTCGCAGCAATCTCCAGCACCGCCTGCCGCCGACCGACCAGCGCGAACCGGCTCCCGATCCAGATTCATCGGCCGAGCGAGCACTCGCAGCAGAGTTCGTGCGCGCCTACGAGTCCGGCGATGTCGACGCGCTGATCGCATTGCTCACCGACGACGTCTTCATCTCCATGCCACCGCTTCCCCTCGAGTACCAGGGCCGCGACGTTGCTGCGCGCCTGTTCGCCGGCATCTTTGGCTCGGGGAGGAGGGTTGATCTCATACCGACGCGAGCGAATGGCCAGCCGGCGTTCGGCGCCTACCTTCGCGCGTCAACCGGCATCCGCCGAGGAACCGGCCTGTTCGTCCTCACCCTCACCGGCAACAGGATCTGCGCTTTCACCCGGTTCGAGAACACCGTGCTGCCATGGTTCGGGCTGCCGCTGTCTCTTCCTAGCCGATAGGCGGGCGCCGGGTGCGGGAAACGTCTTCAGCCGAGACCCCGGTGCGCGCTCCATAGCGCCGCCGCGCGAGTCGCGGCCGCGGCGATGAGTTCCGTCAGCTCGGGTCTGTCGGGTACACGGAACGATACGTAGGTGCCGCGGCCACCGTCCACCGGCCGCCCGTAGGCCTTCGCCGCGAGGTGCCCGTCCGGAAGAAGCCGGACGTTGAGGGTGGTCAGAACGAACGTCTCGTCGCGCCGGATGTCGGTCCAGCGGAGCTCCTGCGGGATGGTGACATTGATTGCCAGGGCGCTCACGTCGAGAGTTCCGTCACTGCTCATGGAGGCATGGTGGCATGCGAGCCGAACCGCTCACGGTGCGGCCAGTGCTACGACCCATGCGTTCGACGCCGGCCAATGGCAGGATGGACCGCTGTGGACACCGATCGGCTCGCGCTGTTCGAGGCGAGCCGCCCTCGGCTGTTCGGCCTGGCGTACCGCATGCTCGGTGAAGCCGGCGAGGCGGAGGACGTCGTGCAAGACGCATACCTTCGGTGGGCCGAGAGCATGGACGTCGCCGTCCCCGAAGCCTGGCTGACCAAGGTCGTGACAAACCTGTGCCTGAACCGGCTCACCTCGGCCCGAGCCCGGCGCGAAACGTACATCGGGCCGTGGCTGCCCGAGCCGGTGGTCACGGCCAATGGCGAGCTCGGGCCGCTGGACACCGTGGAGCGCCAAGACTCGGTCTCGTTCGGAGTCCTGGTAATGCTGGAGCGGCTGACCCCACCCGAGCGCGCGGTCTTCATCCTCCGGGAGGCGTTCGGCCACACGCATCGGGAAATCGCCGAGATCCTGTCCATCGACGAAGCGCACTCTCGCCAGTTGCACCGCCGAGCGCGGCAACACGTGGTTGTAGGGCGCCGGCGGTTCTCCCCCGACCGCCACGAACGGGACCGGATCGCGCAGAGCCTGTTCGACGCGGTCACGAATGGCAACGTCGTAGAACTCGAACGCCTGCTGGCTCATGACGTAGAAGCCTGGGCGGACGGCGGGGGACGCCAAGCGGGGCTGCGTCCGGTGATCGGCCGCGACAAGGTGGCCCGCTACCTGATCGGCCTGAGCAAGCGGCCCGAGGTAGTGGACACCCGAGCCACCTTCACCGAGGTCAACGGCGAACCAGCGGTTGCCTACCACGACGGCGACACGTTGATCGGCGTGTCGGTGCTCGAGATCGTCGAGGATCGGGTGGCCGCTATTCGGCTCGTCGTGAACCCGGACAAGCTCGCCTTCGTCGCCGATCAACTCCGGTAGTGGCACCACCGCCCGCCAGTGACCCAGATCACAGCATGGGTGTGTCACGCTGTCGGCCTCTGCTCGGTCAGCTCTGCGTCGACCCGAAAGGAGACCCCTGGTGAGCCGTTCGACACGAGACTTGTACGTAACGCCGATCATCGGCATTGCGGCTGTTTTCAACACCGGCGCTGGTCTGTGGGCGTTCGCCGGGCCCCGCTCGTTCTACGACCTGATCGCCACCTACCCGCCGTACCACGCTCATTTCATCAGAGATATCGGCGCCTTCCTCCTCGGCCTCGGGGCCGTTCTGATCGGCGCCCTCGTGTGGCGCGACGTCGCGTTCGTCGTGCTGCTGGGGAGCACTGTCGCGGCAGGATTCCACTGGGCATCTCACCTGATCGACCGCCAACACGGCGGCACTGGCGCAGACCCGTGGCTGACCGGCCTGTTCGCGCTGTTGCTTGTCGCCGGTCTGGTGCTGCGCGTGCCCGCCCGCCAGGGCAGCGCACCGGCTGAGGACAGCGCCACCATCGAAGGAGCACGGCGATGAGAGTGCTGGTGACAGGGGGAACCGGAGTCCTCGGCCGCGAGGTGGTAGACCGCCTTGGCGATCTGGCCGATGTCCGGGTCCTGAGCCGGCGACCGCCCGAGAGCCCAGGTTTCGTGCAAGGCGACTTGAACACCGGCGAAGGTCTGGCCGAGGCGCTGGACGGAGTGGAGGTGGTCGCCCATTGCGCGTCGGCCGCCGACTACATCCGCCCGATGCGGGATGTCGAGCAGACCCGACAGTTGCTCACGGCCGCGGCAGCGACCACGCGCCCGCATATCGTCTACATCTCGATCGTGGGCGTTGACCGAATCCC
>DATHUM010000328.1:0-3626 GCA_035462225.1 Jiangellaceae bacterium
TTACCCGCGCAACCGGCTCAGGTTGTAGGCGCTGATCACCGAGTGGCGCAACGACCGGCCGGGGTCCGAACCGCCACCGGGCGCGTTGTCCTGCTCGTAGTTGGGGTTGTGGTAACCCTTGGCGCCCATGTTCGCGAAGAAGTTCTGGAAGTCGATGTCGCCGGTACCGAATGGGACGAAGTTGTACCCGTTGCCCACGCCGGGCGGCTGGCCGGTCGACTCGCCGTCTTTCGCGTGGAACAGCGGGTACCGCATGGTCTGCTTGGCCACCTGCTCGAGTGGATCGAAGATGTCCTCGACGCGGTTGCCGTCCCAGTCGTAGCGCCACCTGTGCTGATGCTGGGCGACGTGGGCCCAGTAGATATCCAGCTCGAGCTTGCACAGGTCGGGGGCGGTGATGTCGAGGAAGTACTGCATGAGCCGCGTGCCGGACTCGCCGCGGACCAGCGTCGGCGGGATCGGGGCACCGGTCAATCTGTCTTCGGTGACCTCCACGATCGGGCCGTCCTGCAAGAAGTTGTACGCCGGCGAGTGGTTGTGCGGGTAGAGGTAGATGCCCCACTCGAGGGTCAACCGGTTGAGCGCTTCCCACTTCTCCCCGGCGATCGTCCAGGGCTCGATGTTGCGGTTGCCGGCACTCGTCGGGTCGTTGCCGGTGCCCATGAACGGCAAGCCCAGGATCGATGCGAACTCCAGCTCGGTCTGGAACCGAAGGTAGTCCGCGTCGGACATGGCCCCGCCCGGGCTGTTCGGACCCGGCCAGGTGTTCGGGATGAACCCGTGGTTTCCGATGCCTACGAGGCCGAACTCGTCCAGCATGGCCCGCAACCGATGCGCGTAGGCGAGGTAGTTGGCCCGACCTTCGGGGCTGGAGTTGTAGCCGGCCGTGCCGCCGGGGTTGTTGGCGTTCTGGCCGTAGCCGGCGAACTCGATCTGCTTGAAGCCCAGGTTGGCCAGGAACTCGAACAGCTCCCGCCAGCCGCCCGGAAGCGGGACGAGGGGGCCGAGGTCGTTCGGGTCCTCAGGGAATCCAGGCCCGCCGAGGAATCCCATCGTCGGCGCTTGACCCAAGGCCGCGCTCGCCGCGATGCCGATCCGGCTCGGCACGTCACGCTGGGTGAACGTGATCGTCCCCAACTTGTCGGAAGGGATAAGCCGGCCGTTGCGCACGGTCGCAGCGAATGCGCTCGTCGGGCCGAGGTTGGCGGTGGCAGCGACTGCTGCCGCACCCGCCGTGACGCCGAGGAAACTCCGTCGGCTGAGATGTTGCCCCATTGCAGTGCTCCTTCGTCCTGGAACCCGAGCTGGGAACCCCTGAAGCGGGCCACTCGATGCGATGCCCACCCTCTGTTGCCATCTGAAGTGCTTTCGCGCGGGAGCGCTGCGCGCGTCAGGTCCCACCCCCTCGGATGCTCCCCGAGCCACCAAGCTGATGGTGGGGAACCTAGGGGCTTCCGGTAACAAAGGTCAATAGTTCCCGGCCAACTTTCGCAGGACGATTGCGGAAGTTCGACAATAGACGGAAGAGTTGTCGGACATAAGCGACTAAATGGCCGCCTACTAGTGCGACCTATTGCGTGGACGTTACGACGCGGCGTAGACGGCGTCACTGATGAGTGCCGCCGCACCGACCACTCCGGCGTCGTCGCCCATCTCACTGAGGACGAGCGGCAGGTTGCCCGTGGCCAGCGGCAAGGACCGCCGGTAGACGACGCCCCGGATCTCGGCCAGTAACGGGTGACCGAGCCGGGACACCCGGCCGCCGATCACGATGAGCCCGGGGTTGAAGAACGAGACCAGGCTGGCCAGCACCCAGCCCACTCGCTGGCCGCCTTCGCGGATCATCTGCACCGCATGGGGGTCGCCCTGCGCGACGGCGTGAGCGACGTCGACCGCGGTCAGCTCGTCCTTTTCGTCCAGCATGGCCGCCAACGCCGGCGAGCGGCCGGCCCGGGCCGCGGCCATCGCGTCACGGGCGAGGGCTGCTCCGCCGAAGAACGCCTCGAGACAGCCGGTGTTGCCACAAGCACAGGTCGGCCCGAACTCATCGACCCTGATGTGCCCGATGTCGCCTGCACAGCCGTCCATGCCGCGGTAGAGCTGGCCGTTGACGACGATCCCACAGCCGATGCCAGTACCGATCTTGACGAACAGGAAGTCCGGCACCGACTTTGCGACTCCCGAATGCTGCTCTCCCAGCGCCATCACGTTGACGTCGTTGTCCAGCAGCGCCGGGCAGCCGAGCTCTCGGGCGACTGCATCGCGCACCGGGTAACCGTCCCAACCGGGCATGATCGGCGGCGACACCGGAACGCCGCTGTGGAAGTCGACCGGGCCCGGAACGCCGACGCCCACTCCGGCGGGGCGCTCGACTCCCTGTTCGGCCAGCACCTTGCGGGCGAGTTCGAGGGCGTGGGCGAGGACATGTTCTGGCCCGAGCCGAACATCCATGTCGACGTAGCGCTGCCCGAGCACTTTGAGCCGGCCATCGGTGACCGCCACCGACATCGCCGTCGCGCCGATCGCGATACCGACGAACCTCAGATCCGAGGAGAGATCGACCAGCGTCGACCGGCGCCCGCCTCGAGAAGCGGCCGGCCCGGCACCTTCGGCGAGACCGAGTTCGGTCAGCCGGTTGACCTCGCCGGCCATCGTGGTACGTGAAACTCCCAGCCGGTCCGAAAGCTGTACCCGCGAGAGCGGACCCTCGTCTCGCAGCAGCTTGAGAACCTTCGCCTGGGTTTGCGTCTCGGCTCTGCCGGCCAGTGTGTGCGCCACGATCACATGGTGCCATGCCGATCGGCGTTCGGCCGTCAACCGCCGTTGCCGAGGCCGCGCTCACGTAGATCGCGGCGCAGCTTCTCCAGTGCCATCAGCTCGCCGAACAGCCTGTTGTAGACATCGGTTTCCGCAGCCGGATCGGTGCGCTGAAGCTTCGCCTTGAGTGCCACCACCTGCCGCGACACCCACACCTCATGCAACCGCAGGACGACCGACTGGGCGTACCGCTCCAACTCGGCGTCACCGGCGGGTACCGGCTCGACCGACAATTCAGTGATCATTCCGCGCACCGCATCGTCCGGCGCAGCGGCCAGCAGGGCTTCGACCCACCGCTGACCACCGGCCTGCGTCGCGCACCCACCCGCCTTGGCCAGTGTCTCGCGCAGGGCGCGGAAGGCCGGTGACCGGAACGCCTCCGCGTCCAACTCGTCGAACGTCGGCCCGACCAGGGCGGGACGCTGGATGGCCATGCGTAGCACCGAACGCTCCAGAGCAAGGGCCTGCGGGTCGGCGTCACCGTGAACCGGGACGCCGAGCACCTGTTGCCCCGCGACCACGGGTTCGGGACGCCCGCCGCCTCGCGGCCGCCCGCGCGCCGCGGCACCGGCCGCCGCCCGTACGCGGCGCACGACCGCCAGTTCGTCCGGGGCGCCGACCCAGCCGGCCAGCCTGCGGGCGTACTCGTCGCGCAGCGCATGATCGCGGATTCGCGCGACCACGGGGACGGTGCGGTCGAGGGCACGCGTGCGACCCTCCGCGCTGTCGAGGTCGAACTCGCCCAGCACCGTGCGGATGGCGAAGTGGAACAACGGTTGCCGGCGTGCCACCAGCTCGCGTACCGCGAC
>DATHUM010000329.1:0-5805 GCA_035462225.1 Jiangellaceae bacterium
GATCGGCGCGGCCAGGATGTGGGGCGAGACCTGTTCGGCCGAGGCCGCCAACTTCAGCAACTCGTCGGGCGTCAGATCACCGGCAGTCGCGACGCCGGCGACAGCCGGACGTCCGGCGGTGAGGGTGCCGGTCTTGTCCAGCAGCAATACACGTGCGGCGGCCAGTTTCTCGAGTGCACCACCATTCTTGACGATCACTCCGTGGCCGGCCGCACGCGACATCCCGGACACCAAGGCGACCGGTGCGGCAAGGATCAAGGGACATGGTGTGGCCACCACCAGCACTGCCACCGCTCGGACCGGATCGCCGGACGCCAGCCAGGCGATACCGGCCAGGCCCAGCGACAGCGGAAGGAACCATCCCGCGTACCGGTCGGCCAGCCGGACGAACGGGGCACTGTCGGCCGATGCCTGCTCGACCAGGCGCACTATCGCGGCGTACGTTGAGTCCGCCGCCGACGTGGTGGCCAACAGGTCGAACGGTCCTCCCGCGTTCACCACGCCGGAGCGCACGCCGTCGCCGACCGCACGGGTGACCGGCGCAGCCTCCCCCGTCAGCGCCGACTCGTCGAGCACGGCGGTGCCCCGCTCCACCCGACCATCGACCGGCACGACCTCACCGGATCGCACGAGCAGCACGTCGCCTCTTGCGACCGCGTCCAACGCTATGACTTCCAGGCTCCCGTCCGCGTACCTGCGGGCCTCGACGGGGGCGCGGGCGACCAACGCGGTCAGCTCGGCCCGGGCGCGCCCAGCCGCTCGGGCTTCGAGCGCGCGCCCGCTGGCGAGCATCAACGTGATCAGAGCGGCCGCGAACAGCTCACCGACCAGCAACGCACCGACGACGGCGACGACCGCGATGGCGTCCACACCGACGCGGCCGCGGCGCAACGCGGTCAGCACGAGGAAGGCCGCCCAGACCGCCCCCGCCGCCCCAGTGCTCAGCCAAGCGAGATCGCCAAGACCAGGCTGACCGGCAAGGTGCAGCACTCCCCCGGCGGCCAGCAGAGCGAACCCGCCGGCCAGCATGGCGCGCAGCAGCTGCCCGGGGTGCGTGCGAGCCATCGGCCCACCTCCACTGCCAGGTTCACGTGGCGGCCGTACCGATGAGAAGGGGCGAAGGTCATGGTCCGGGGCTCCGTTGGGCCCCGCCGCTACCGGCCGGTTCGCCGGATCAACAGCTTTCGGATCTCGCTGACCCACAGCACAGCGCTGGCCATCGCGACGCACACCGCCCACTGGTCGACGGACAACGCAGTGGTGATGAACGCGTCGTTGAGGAACTGGACGTGGACGACCGCGACCTGCAGGGCAGCCGACAGCGCGAGGGCCGCCCATAGCCATCTGTTGGCGAACATCCGGTGAAAGGCCGTACGGGTCTCCGACCGTGCGTTCAACGCGTTGAACAGCTGAGCGATCACCAGCACCGTGAATCCGGCCGTCCGGGCGTTCTCCAAGGATTCGGTGCCATCGACGAGGCCGCCGGGCAGGTAGATGTCGATGGTGGCCAAGGACACGACGGCCATGACCAGGCCGACGAGGATGACCCCTGCCCACATCCGGCGGTCGATGACCCGATCCTCGAGTGAGCGCGGCGGGTGGCTCATCACGTCGTCGGTTTCGGTGTCGACTCCCATCGCGAGCGCGGGACCGCTGTCGGTGAGCAGGTTGATCCACAGGATCTGGGTGGCGAGCAACGGAAGCGCCAGCGCGCCCCCTTGGGCCAGGCCGATCACGCCGGCCAGGACGACACCGAGGAACACGGTCAGGACCTCGCCCATGTTGGACGAGAGCAGGTACCGGAGGAACTTCTTGATGTTCAAGAAGATGGCCCGACCCTCGCGGATGGCGTGCACGATGGTGGCGAAGTTGTCGTCGGCCAAGATCATCTTTGCCGCTTCCTTGGTGACCTCGGTGCCGGTGCGGCCCATGGCGATACCGATGTCCGCCGATTTCAGCGCCGGAGCGTCGTTCACCCCGTCGCCGGTCATGGCCACCACGTTGTGATCGTCCTGCAAGGCGTCGACGATGCGCAGCTTGTGTTCGGGGGTCACCCGCGCGTACACGGACCGGTCGCGGACCGTCTGGCGGAACCCCTCCTGGTCGAGCCGGTCCAGCTCGCCTCCCGAGACCGCCTCCGGTTCCACGATGCCGAGGTCCCGCGCGATCCGGGTCGCCGTCCGCGGGTGGTCGCCAGTGATCATCATGACGCGGACGCCGGCGCGATGTGCCTCGGCGATGGCGAGTGCCGCCTCCGGCCTGGGCGGGTCGATGATCCCGACCATGCCGGCGTACACCAGATCACTCTCCAGCGACTCGTCGATCTCCGGCGGTGTGGTGACCTCGAGCGGCCGGTAGGCGACCGCGAGCGTCCGGAACGCCTGGTCCGACAGTCGCTCCACGTCGCCGAGAATGCGCGCGCGCCAGGTGTCGTCGAGCGGCACCGTCGCGTCTGCGACGTGCACGTGTGAGCAGCGGTCGAGCAGCACATCCGGCGCACCCTTGGTGACGACCGCGATCTTACCGGCCCGCTCCGCGTCGGATTCCAGGCTGGTCATGAGCTTGCGCTCGGCCGTGAACGGGATCTGGCCCACGCGCTCGAACCTGCCGGTCCGGCGATCACGCGTGCCGAGTTTGATCTCGGCGACCAGAAATGCCGCCTCGGTCGGATCCCCCTGGATCGCCCAGTCACCGTTCTCCTCGCGCAGGATCGCATTGCTGGCCAGGCTTCCGCCGCCGAGTACGATCGCCGTCTCACGCCACAAGGTGCTGCCTTCCTGGAGCGGACCGCCCTCATGCTCCACCGCCCCTTCCGGGCGGTAGCCGGCACCGCCGACCGTGACCTCACCCGACGCCGTGACGACGCGACCGATGGTCATCTCGCCCTTCGTCAGGGTGCCGGTCTTGTCCGAGCACACCACTGACGCCGAACCAAGGGTCTCGACCGACGAGAGCTTCTTGACGATCGCATTGCGGGCGGCCATTCGCTGCATGCCCATGGCCAGCACAACCGACAGCACCGCGGGCAGGCCCTCCGGGACGGCGGCCACCGCGAGCGACACTCCGAGCAGCAGGGCGGTGACCACGTCGTCGAGGGTTTCGACGCCGAAGAAGACGAAGACAGTGGCCGTGGCGAGCGCGGCGATGACGATCACCGCGATGCCGAGCATCCGCCCCACCCGGGCGATCTCGCGCTGCAGCGGCGTCGGATCCTCGCGGGTGGCGTGCAGCAGGCCGGCGATCTGGCCCAGCTGGGTGGCCATGCCGGTGGCCGTGACGATGGCCCGCCCGACCCCCTGGGTGACGGCGGTGCCGTTGAAGACCATGTTGATCCGGTCACCCAGCGCCACCGGCTCCGGCAGGGTTCGAGCGTCCTTGAGCACCGGTTCGCTCTCCCCCGTGAGCGATGCCTCGGACACCTTGAGGGTCGCCGCGCTCAGCAGCCGGGCGTCGGCGGCTACGGTGTCGCCTTCGGCCAGCACCAGCAGGTCACCGGGCACCAGTTCGCGGGCCGGCACGCGCAGTTGCTCGCCGTCCCGGATGACCGTCGCCGTGGGGCTGCTCATCTGCTGCAGGGCATCGACGGCCCGCTCGGCCCTTGCTTGCTGGACGTAGCCGAGCACCGCGTTCAGCACGACGATGGCGGCGATGACCATCGGTTCGTACGGCCAGCCCGACGCGCCCTCGATAAGCCATGCGGCGAACGAGATCACGATGGCGCCGAGCAGCAGGTAGATCAACGGATCCCGGAAGTGCTCGACGAGCTTGCGCCAGGTCGGCACCGGTGGAGCCGATTCGATCTGGTTGGGCCCGATGGCGGCCAGCCGCCGGCCGGCCTCTGCGGCGCTCAGGCCTCGTTCGGGGTTCGTCTGCAGTTGCCGGGCGACCGACTGGGCTTCGACCAGTGCCGGGTCCGAGTCGATCATCGTGCTTGACACTGGCCGCCTCCAGATCGCCGTGCCGGATCCAATCGCGAGCGCGAACCGGCCGTCATGGCCGTCACCGGCACCCACGGTATTCAAACCGCCGGTTTCACGCTGCCGGACCGATGTGTTCCACGCGAGAGGGCTTCCGGCCCGATGCCCCAGGACCTTTTCCCGCAGCGGCGGCCACCCGTGCTACGCGAGGCTAGGAGTTGACAGCTCAACACGCTCTGAGAGAGGCGCCGAGCCGTGACGCACCGTAATCGTGCCCTGCACGTTGCCGGCCTGGCCAGGGTCGAAGGCGAAGGAGCCATGCACGTCGTCGTCAAGGACGATCGGGTGGAACGGGTCGAACTGGAGATTTACGAGCCGCCGCGATTCTTCGAAGCCTTCCTCCGCGGCCGCGGCTACACCGAGCCACCCGACATCACCGCGCGGGTATGCGGCATCTGCCCGGTGGCGTACCAGATGAGCGCGTGCGCGGCCATCGAAGACGCGTGCGGGGTCGACGCCGGCGATGCCGTCTGGGATCTCCGCCGCCTGCTGTACTGCGGCGAGTGGATCCAAAGCCACGCGCTGCACATCTACCTCTTACACGCGCCCGACTTCCTGGGCTACCCGGGCGCAGTCGAGATGGCTCGCGACCATCGCGACGTCGTCGAGCGCGGCCTGGCGCTGAAGAAGGCCGGCAACGACCTGATGGCGGCCATCGGCGGCCGAGCGGTCCACCCCGTGAACATCCGGGTGGGCGGCTTCTACCGCGCGCCCTCTCGCGCCGACCTGCTCCGGCTGCGTGAGCCGCTGCTACGAGCCCGCGACATCGCGCTGCACACTGTCGGCTGGGTCGGCGGCTTCGACTTCCCGGATTTCACCCATGACCACGACCTGCTGGCGCTCTCGCGCCAGGGCACCTACCCGATCGAACGTGGTTCTCTGCAAACGTCCGCCGGCCAGTCCTTCGCGGCGGCCGATTTCGAGAATCACGTCGTGGAAGAGCAGGTGCCGCATTCCACGGCACTGCACGCCCGGCTGGTGGACCACGGAATCTACTTCACCGGGCCGGCCGCGCGGTACACGCTGAACTCGCGCTGGCTCTCGGACCTGGCCCGTGACGCCGCACGAGACGCCGGCCTCGGCGCGGAGTGCCGCAACCCGTTCCAGAGCATCGTGGTCCGGGCTGTCGAGACGCTGTACGCCGTCGACGAGGCGCTCCGGCTGATCGAGGCATACGAGCCACCAGTGCCTTCAGCGGTAGATGTATCGGCCCGGGCGGCTCGCGGGCACGGGGTCACCGAGGCTCCGCGCGGTGTGCTGTACCAGCGGTACGACGTCTCCGCCGACGGCTTGATCGAGACGGCCAGGATCGTGCCGCCGACGTCCCAGAACCAGGCCGGCATCGAAGCGGACCTGCGCGGCTTCGTGCAGGACCGGCTCGACCTCGACGACGAGACCATGACGTGGCAGTGCGAGCAGGCCATCCGCAACTACGACCCGTGCATTTCCTGCGCCACCCACTTTCTCGACCTCACTATCGATCGGAGGTGACCGGTCATGGCCGCGGCAGTGATCGGCATCGGTAACGAGTTCCGGCATGACGACGGAGCGGGGCCGGCAGTCGTCCAACGGCTGGCCGAGATGGACTTGCCAGGCGTCTCACTGACGGTGACCGACGGCGAGCCTTCGCGCCTCATCGAGCTCTGGTCGGAAGCGGATGTGGTGGTCCTCGTCGACGCCGTGCGCAACGATCCGGCGCGACCCGGGAAGATCCACGAGCTGATCGTCGACCGGCCGGTCGGCGGGCTCGGCGGTACGGCCAGCTCGCACGGTCTCGGCCTGGGCGAGGCCATCGACCTGGCCGTCGCCCTGGAGCGAATGCCGCGCC
>DATHUM010000330.1:0-5136 GCA_035462225.1 Jiangellaceae bacterium
CGTTCGATCACGTTCGGCAGGCGGCCCGACGTACCTACAGGCACACAGGCCTGTAGGTACGTCGATAACACTGGTGGGCGACCCTCTTAGCTGCCGTCGAAGATCAGTTGCCGCCGTCCATCATCTCGGCGAGTTCGGCAAGGTCTTCTTCGCTGAGCTCCTGGCCGGTCAACTCCTCGAAGAACGTGATGAAATCGGTCTGCTTGTCGGCCGGGGGCTCCTCGACGGTGACATCCTCGCCGTAGTCGAAGAACCGCATCTCCATCGTGCCCACACCGCCGAGATCACCTCGCACCAGCCGGAGCAGCGCGTCATCGTCGACGAAGAGCGAGTACGTCACCTCGTCGAGCTCGACATCTTCTGGCATCTGATCCGACATGCCCATCATCTCAAGGGCGGCTTCCACATCCGTGGTGACCGTGTACTCCGTGACATCGGTGCCGTCGACAGTGTCGGATCCGACTTCCTCGACCTCCATCATGTCGGAGTACTCGCTGAACTGTGCCTGCAGATCAGCCCCGGCGAGCATGTCGCTCATGTCCCCAAGCATCTGAGAGAACGGGTCGTCACCCTCCGGAGTCAGGACGAGCCACCGGTCGTAGCCCGGCATGCCGAACATGCCGGTCGACATGTAGATCGTGGTTCCCACGACCCGAGTCTCGATGTCGCCCATTCCACCCGGCACGGACATCGTCATCGACATCGCCTGGTCGGTCGGGTCCGAGCCGACGTTCCCCTCGCCGCTACCGCTGACCTCAGTACCTTCTACGTCCATGGTCATCTCGAACCGGTAGCTGCCGGCTTCCTGCTGCGCCTCGGCCATCGCCGCGAACAGCTCCGCGCCGCCGCCCTTGCCCTCGGACAGTGCGATGGTCGTGGCAGCACCCTGCCCACAACCGGCCACGATCAGCCCTGCGGCAGCCACACCGCGGCTGCCCTTGTCATCCGCATTACGAAAATTCCTTTCACGACGCCCACTTGGCACCCCGAGTCGGCGACCCTAGCAGGTACCGACGAGTGAGATCGCGACGGCGGCGACCGGCCGGCTTTCGCTCCGAATAGCTCGCGAGTCGGCACTGCACCCGCCACACCGGCGGCGCCCGACCCACGGGTGTGGATCGGGCGCCGACAAGCTGAAGCTCAGGCGTTCGCGGGCTCCAGTTTCGTCTTGGTCGGGTCCAGCGGGATACCAGGTCCCATGGTGGTGGCCATGGTCGCCTTCCTGATGTAGCGGCCCTTCGCGGCGGACGGCTTGAGCCGGTTGATCTCGTCCATCGCTGCGGCGTAGTTCTCCGCCAGGGCCTGCTCACTGAACGAAGCCTTGCCGATGACGAAGTGCAGGTTCGCGTGCCGGTCGACCCGGAACTCGATCTTGCCGCCCTTGATGTCGCTGACGGCCTTCTCGACGTCCATGGTGACCGTTCCGGTCTTCGGGTTCGGCATCAACCCGCGCGGACCGAGAACCCGGCCGAGCCGGCCGACCTTGCCCATCAGATCCGGCGTCGCGACGACCGCGTCGAAGTCCAGGCGCCCGTTCTGAACCTCCTCGATCAGCTCGTCACTACCGACTATGTCGGCCCCGGCCACCTCGGCCTCGGCCGCCTTCGGCCCGGCGGCGAAGACCAGGACCCGAGCGGTCTTTCCGGTGCCGTGGGGCAAGTTGACGGTGCCGCGGACCATCTGGTCCGCCTTGCGGGGGTCGACGCCCAGCCGCAGAGCGATCTCGACGGTGGCGTCGTACTTGGTGGTGGCGGTCTGCTTGGCGAGCTTGACGGCCTCGCCGACGGAGTAAAGGCGGCTGCGGTCGATGCTCTCCGCCGCGGCCCGGTACGCCTTGCTGCGCTTCATGATTCTCTCCTAGTGGTGGTAGTTGGCGGGCCAGCGCGTGGCCCTCCCACGGGGTCTGCCGAAGGCTCAGCCCTCGACAGTGATACCCATCTGCCGGGCGGTGCCGGTGATGATCTTTTCAGCGGCGTCCAGGTCGTTGGCGTTTAGGTCCGGCATCTTCTGCTCGGCGATGGCCCGAACCTGATCACGCGTAATGGAGGCGACCTTGACCCGGTGCGGCTCGCCGGAGCCCTTCTCGATTCCGGCGGCCTTCAGGATCAGCTTGGCGGCCGGCGGCGTCTTGGTGACGAACGTGAACGACCGATCCTCGTAGACCGTGATCTCGACCGGCACGACGTTGCCGCGCTGCGACTCGGTGGCCGCGTTGTAGGCCTTGCAGAACTCCATGATGTTGACGCCGTGCTGGCCCAGCGCCGGGCCTACCGGCGGGGCGGGCGTGGCGGCGCCAGCCTGGATCTGCAGTTTGATCAGGCCTGCGACCTTCTTCTTCGGGGGCATGCTCCTCGGGTCCTTCTTCTGTGTGATGCTGGTGGCACGGGCCGGCTGGCCCGGGCCGGACGAAGCTGTGCGGGCGCTACAGCTTCTGGATCTGGCTGAACGACAGCTCGACCGGAGTCTCGCGGCCGAAGATCTCGACCAGACCTTTGATCTTCTGGCCGTCTGCGTTGATCTCGTTGATCGTCGCGTGCAGGGTGGCGAACGGGCCGTCGACCACCATGACCGAGTCGCCCACCTCGAAGTCCACGACCTCGACCGGCTTGCGCTCCTTCTTCTCCGCCGCGGGCGCCGGCTCGCTCACCTCCGGAGCAATCCAGCGCTCCACCTCATCGAGGGTCAACGGCAGCGGCTGGTGGGTGTGACCGACGAATCCGGTGACCGCGGGCGTGTGGCGGACCGCCGCCCACGACTCGTCGGTCATCTCCATCCGGACCAGGACGTACCCCGGGAACCGGTTGCGTTTGACCAGCTTGCGCTGACCGGCCTTGATCTCGGCCACCTCTTCGGTGGGGACGACCACCTCGAAGATGTAGTCCTCCATGTTGAGGCTGCTGATCCGGCTCTCCAAGTTGGCCCGGACGCGGTTCTCCATGCCCGAGTAGGTCTGGACGACGTACCAGTCGCCAGGCTTGGCGCGCAGAGCCCGCCGGAACTCTTCCAGCGGGTCGGCGGCCGGCTCGGCCTCGGCTGCCTCGGATTCGCCAACCTCGCGGGCCTCCCCGGAAGCTGCATCGGCCGAATCTGGAGCGGTCGGGGCAGCGTCAGCCGCTGCGTCCGCCTCGGCCTCGGCTGTGGAACCAGCCTCGTCAACGACGCCGGTCTCGCCATCCGACTCCTGGACGGCGTCGACGAGGTCGTTGTGCGACTGCTGCTCGGACACGGTAATGACTTCTTTCCTCCGTTGGGACCCTTAGGACGAGGACGTGGTTAGCCGAAGATCTCGAACATCGCCCACCCGAACCCCTGGTCCAGGAGGGTGACGAACACGATCATGACGGCGACGAAGAACAGCACGACCACGGTGTACGTGAGCAACTGCCGCTGGGTCGGATAAACCACCTTGCGCAGCTCCGCCACGACCTGGCGAACGAACAACGCCAAGCGGGCGAACGGGTTGCGGTTCTTCGGTACCCCGCCCGGCCCGGGCTTCGCGATCTCTCGCGTATCGGTCACTGTCGTCCTCGCAGTCGGGTCTCTCGTCCTGTCTGATTCGGGCTCTGCTGGCTCTTGTCGAGCTCAGAGCAGGGCAGGAGGGACTCGAACCCCCAACCGCCGGTTTTGGAGACCGGTGCTCTGCCAGTTGAGCTACTGCCCTTCGATGCCCGCAATCACCGTCCGAAACGCATGCTTCGGCAGAGGTCATACGACCACCAGAGGACGAGTGTACGTGGTCGGACCGGCCTAGGTCGAACTGCCGGTAAGTCGCTCGCGAACCACCCCCGTCATGATGCCAGGATGGGCGCATGACCAGCCCTGCCACCCCACCCGCGGCCGCGGGCACCCTCTCTCGGCCGCGAATTTCTGCTCGGATCGGCTCGATCGCCGAATCGGCCACGCTCGCGGTCGACGCCAAGGCCAAGGCGCTCAAGGCCGCCGGCCGGCCGGTGATCGGCTTCGGTGCGGGCGAACCGGACTTCCCGACACCTGACTACATCGTCGACGCCGCCGTCGAGGCGTGCCGCGATCCACGCAACCACCGCTATTCCCCGGCCGGCGGACTCGCTGAACTGCGCGCCGCCATCGCCACGAAGACGGCTCGCGACTCCGGATACCAGGTTGACGCCGGCCAGGTCCTGGTGACCAATGGCGGCAAGCAGGCCGTCTATGAGTCGTTCGCGACGCTGCTCGATCCGGGAGACGAGGTATTGCTGCCGACGCCGTACTGGACGACTTACCCCGAGGCGATCAAGCTCGCCGGCGGTTCCCCGGTGGAGGTTCTCGCCGACGAGTCGGCCGGCTATCGCGTCACCGTCGACCAACTCGAGGCTGCCCGAACCGACCGCACCAAGGTGCTGCTGTTCTGCTCGCCTTCCAATCCGACCGGAGCGGTCTACTCACCGGAGATGGTGCGCGAGATCGGGCGTTGGGCGCACGAGAAGGGACTCTGGGTCGTCACGGACGAGATCTACGAGCACCTGACGTACGGCGCCGCGACATTCGCATCGATGCCGGTCGAGGTGCCAGAGTTGCGCGATACCTGCGTCGTCCTCAACGGTGTGGCCAAGACGTACGCCATGACCGGCTGGAGAGTCGGCTGGCTGATCGGGCCGCCAGACGTGGTGCGTGCCGCGACGAACTTGCAGTCGCATGCAACCTCGAACGTCGCGAACGTCTCGCAGCGGGCCGCTCTCGCGGCGGTATCCGGCGACCTGTCCGCTGTGGCGACGATGCGTGCGGCCTTCGACCGAAGGCGACGGACGATCGTGGCCATGCTCAACGAGATCGACGGCGTGGTGTGTCCCGAGCCAGAGGGTGCGTTCTACGTATATCCCTCGGTCAAGGGAGTGCTCGACCGCCCGATCGTCGCCGGGCACACTCCGCGTACGAGTGCAGACCTTGCCCAGATCATCCTTGAAGAGGTCGAGGTGGCCGTCGTGCCGGGTGAGGCCTTCGGCCCGAGCGGCTACCTACGGCTGTCCTATGCCCTGGGAGACGACGACCTGGTCGAAGGCGTGTCGCGAATCCAGCAACTGCTCGGCACGCGCTGATCATGCAAAAGCGGGGCGACGCGCCGACCGAGGTGACTCCCGATCGCGGGCCAACTGGGACATATCGGCGTGTCGCCCCGCT
>DATHUM010000331.1:0-12168 GCA_035462225.1 Jiangellaceae bacterium
GTGGCCGGCTCGCCGAGCGCCTGCTCGGGTGAGATGTAGTTGACCGTGCCCAGCAGCAGGCCGCGGGTGGCGGTGCTGGGTTCGCTCAGGGCCCGGGCCAGCCCGAAGTCGGCGACCTTGATCCGCCCGTTCGTGCCGACCAGTACGTTCTCGGGTTTGACGTCGCGATGGACGATGCCTGCCTCATGGGCGGCGCCGAGCGCGGCGAGCACCGGCTGGATCATTTCGAGTGCGCCCGCCGGTGACAGCGGGCCGCGGTCGCGGAGAACCTGGCGCAGCGTGCGCCCTTCGACATACTCCATGGCGAGAAAGACGGTGCCGTCGTCCTCGCCCTGGTCGAACACGCCCACCACGTTGGGATGAGAGAGGCGGGCCGCCGAGCGGGCCTCGCCGATGAACCGCAGGACGAACTCGTTGTCGGCGGCGAGCTCAGGATGCATCACCTTGAGAGCCACCACGCGGTCGAGCCGGGTGTCGACCGCGCGGTACACCGTCGCCATGCCACCGCGCGCCAGCGCCGCCTCGACCCGGTACCGGCCGTCCAGCAGCCGGCCGACCGGTGTGTCAGAGACGGAGACATCCACGGTCGCACAGTGTACGGCGGGATGGCCCGAAGGGCGCAGATATGTTAGGCGACCCGCGAGGTCGCCGCGGTGATGAGGGCATCGAGGGCACTTCTCGCCTCCGCAGTGAACCGGCCCTCCCGCAAGGCCCGGCGCGACTGCTCGACCAAGCTGGCGACCTGCGACTCAATCGCCCGCAGGGCTCCGGTGTCGACGATGATCTGGCGCAGCGTGTCGACGCCTTCGACATCGAGAGCGCGGTCTCCGAGCAGGCGATTCACGGTATCGGCCGCCGCGGGCCGGGCCCGCTCGAGCGTATAGGCGATGAGCAGCGTCCGTTTGCCTTCGCGCAGGTCGTCACCTGCGGGTTTGCCGGTGCTGGCCGGATCGCCGAAGACGCCGAGCACGTCATCGCGAAGCTGGAAGGCCTCACCGAGGGCCAGCCCGTAGCGCGAGTAGCCCGCCAGCACGTCGGGGCCGGCCCCCGCCGCGCTGCCACCGAGCACGAGCGGACGCTCGACCGAATACCGGGCCGCCTTGTACGACACGACGGTTCGCGCCAACTCGGCGAGCCGCTCCGGCCGGTCCGCACCGGTGGCCTGGGCGACGACGTCGAGGTACTGGCCCACGCCGACCTGGGTTCGCATCTGATCGAAGACCGGTCGGGCCCGCCGCAGCGCGGCGTCGTCGAGGCCGGAGCCGTTGAACAGCTCGTCGCTCCAGCCCAGCAGCAGGTCACCGAGCAACAGCGCGGCGGTGCCGCCGAACTCATCCGGTTCGCCGGCCCACCGCTGTGCCGTGTGCCGGGTGGCGAAGCGGCGGTGCATCGACGGCATACCGCGGCGGGTGTCGGATCCGTCGATGAGGTCGTCGTGTACGAGTGCAGCGGCCTGGAACAGCTCCAGTGCCGCACCGACCGCGACGACGGCGTCGTCGTCGGGACGCCCTGCGCCCCGCCAGCCCCAGTAGCAGAACGCCGGCCGCAGCCGCTTGCCGCCGCGGAGCAGGTCCGCGGCCGCATCGATGAGAGCCCCCAACTCGGAGTGAATACCGGCAAGGAGGGTTCGCTGATCGCGAAGGAACCGGTCGATGATGTCCTGCAGGCGTGGTCGCAGAGCGTCCACCGGGTTGTCGACCAGCCCGTTCACAGCGTCCGAGCCTACCGTCGCCGGTCGGGGCGCACGTCAGTCCACCTGGCGGGACGATGCCCGCCCGAATGGCGAGATGCACGTCCCAGGAGATGGACTCGCCGATACGCTGGCACGGTGACATTAGGCCTGCCGTCGACGATGCCGGGTGGGGCGACCACCATCAGAGAGCTGCTCGGTGAGGGTCGGCGGTCGTACTCGTTCGAGTTCTTCCCGCCGAAGACGCCGAAGGGTGAAGAATCGCTCTGGAGTGCGATCCGCGAGCTGGAATCGCTGCGGCCCACGTTCGTGTCGGTCACGTACGGCGCCGGAGGCGGCACCAGGGACAAGACGGTCGAGATCACCGAGCGGATCACCGCGGAAACCACGCTGACCGCCGTCGGGCACCTCACCGCTGTCAACCACTCGGTCGCCGAGCTGCGGCACATCATCGGGCGGTATGCCGACGCCGGAATCCGCAACATCATGGCGCTTCGCGGCGACCCACCGGGCGATCCGCAGGGTCAGTGGATCCGTCACCCGCAGGGTCTGGGCTACGCAGACGAGCTGGTCAGCCTCATCAAGGTGTCGGGCGACTTCTGCGTCGGGGTGGCCGCGTTCCCGGAGAAGCATCCCCGCTCGCCGGACCTGGACACCGACATCCGGTACTTCGTGTACAAGTGCCGGGCGGGGGCGGACTTCGCGGTGACCCAGATGTTCTTCCATGTCGAGGACTACCTGAGACTCCGCGACAGGGTGGCAGCGGCGGGCTGTGAAGTCCCGATAATTCCCGGTGTGATGCCGGTGACGAACGTCCGGCAGATCGAACGGTTCGCTGTGCTGTCCGGTGCCGACTTCCCACCCGACCTGGCGGAGCGGTTGTACGCGGTCGAAGACGATCCGGACGCGGTCCGGGAGATCGGCGTGGAAGTCGCGACCGACTTGTGCGAGCGCCTGCTCGCGGAGGGCGCGCCGGGCCTGCACTTCTACACCCTCAACAGGTCCAATGCGACCCGCGAGATCTACCGTTCGCTTCACCTGGACCAGCTCGCTCGGGCATGATCGGGCAGGTGAGCGAGACAGGGGTCACCGTTTCGGCGTCCGGCACGGCCTCGGCCGCGCCGGACCGCGCGGTTCTGCGGCTGGCGGCCGAAACGAGCGCGCCCAGCGTGCAGGCCGCCATGGAGCAAGCCACTGCTGCGATCGAAGTCATGCGCAGCGCCCTGCTCGAGGCCGGGGTTGAGGCGAGCGCGCTGCGCAGCACCGAGGCGTCCGTGTACCGCGATCACGACCGCGGCGCACGCGGGTTCATCGCGCGGTTCGGGCTGTCGGCCACCGTCAACGACGTCACCAGCGCGGGCGCTGCCGCGCAAGCCGCGCTCGCCGCCGGAGCCGATAGCGCCCGCCTCGAAGGGCTGTCGTACGCGCACTCCGACCCGGCCGCGCTGAACGCGACCGCGCGAGAGATCGCCTTCGCCAACGCGCGCACCAAGGCCGAGCAGCTGGCCGGACTGGCCGGACGGGCGCTGGGAGCGGTCGAGGAGATCACCGAGCGGGACGGAGCAGGGGGTGGGCCCATCGTGCCCGTCCGGATGATTGCCGCCGAGGCCGCTGCCCCGATGTCGTTCGACGCCGGCGAGCAAGAGGTGTCGGTGGCCGTCACTGTGCGGTGGGCGTGGGCGTGACGAGCTTTCGTCGCCTCGGCCTCGCACGTACCCTCGAACCGTGAACGACCAAGTCGCGCGTGCGGCCGAACTGCTGGCCGGCCGGCGCGCCGTGGTGCTGACCGGCGCAGGCATCAGCACCGACTCCGGTATTCCGGACTACCGCGGCGGAGGAAGCCCGCGGCGTTCGCCGATGACGTATGCCGAGTTCTGCTCCGGCGATCACGCCCGCGCCAGATACTGGGCGCGCAGCCAGGCCGGGTGGCCGCGGATCGCCGGCGCAAGCCCGAACCTCGGGCACCATGCGGTCGCGGCCCTGGAACGGAGCGGGGCGGTGACCGGGGTGATCACCCAGAACGTCGACGGACTGCACGGCAAGGCGGGTAGCCGCATGGTGATCGAGCTGCACGGCCACTTGGCGCGGGTAGCCTGCCTCGGTTGCGGGTCACGGTACGACCGGCAGTGGCATCAGCAGCGGCTCGCCGAGCTGAATCCCTGGTTCGACCCAAGGCCACTGCAACTCGCACCGGACGGCGACGTCGATCTCGAGTCGGTCGAGGGCTACCGCGTGCCCGGTTGCCCGCGATGCTCCGGAGTGCTGAAGCCGGACGTGGTGTTCTTCGGTGAGTCGGTGCCGCGCGACCGGGTGGATTGCAGCTTCAAGATGGTCGACGCGGCAGGGGTGCTGCTCGTCGCCGGTTCGTCGTTGACGGTGCTGTCCGGCTTCCGGTTCGCCAGGCACGCGCACGCGCGAGGGATCCCCATCGTGATCGTCAACCGTGGCCAGACCCGGGCAGACCCGCTGGCGACTCTCAAGCTCGACGCGGGTTGCTCGGAGGTGCTGAGCATCCTGGCCGGCGAGCCCGCCGCCGTGCTCTAAGGGCGGCCGACGAGGTCCGCGCCGATCGCCGAGGACAAGCCGACCAGGGGCAGGCCGGGCCCGGGGTAGGTCGAGGTGCCCACGTGGAACAGCGCCCGGACGGGGGTGCGGTTGCCCGGCCGGCGAATCAAATCCCACGCCGAGCCGATGCCCAGGCCCCACGCGCCGCCGCCCGGGACACCTGTCGCGTCCTCGGCGTCATACGGGCTCCACGTGGTGTGCCAGCGCAGGTGTGGGCGCAGGTCCAGGCCTCTCGCGGCCATCGCCGTCAGCAGGTGCTCGGCGTAGTCGGCGGTGAGCTGCGGCGATGACCAGTCGATCCGCCCGTGCGGCGGCACCACGGCCTGGACGGTGACGGCGCGGGACGCGTCATCGGGACGCAGGGCAGGATCGTCCGGCGCGTAGACGTCGATCGCCGGCTCCAGCGGCGCGGCGGGCTCGGGGCCGAACACGGCATCGTGCGCGGCGTCGGGATCCGCAGGCAGCACCGCGGTGTGCGATGGGAGGTCGACCGGGTGACCCGACACGGCCAGGAGCATGGTGAAGATCGCCGGCCCGGGTCGGCGGGACTGCAAGCGGACGGACAACCGGCCGGCGGCCGGCGTGGTGAGCAGTTCGCCGTACAGGCGCCGGGCGTCCACCGCGGCGACGACCACGTCGGCCGGCTCGACCGCACCGCCCGCCAGCCGGACACCCGTCGCTCGTCCGGCGTCCACGGTGATCTCCGTCACGGGGCATTCGGTCCGGATCCGCGCGCCGCGCTCGGTCGCCCGCTCGGTCAACGCCTCGGCGAGCCGGCGCATGCCGCCCCCGACCCGCCACCGCCCGAACGTCTCCATCAGGTATGGCAGCGTGGTGAGCGCAGCGGGTGCCCGGCGTGGATCGGCACCTCGCGCGAAGTGCTCGACGGCCATGGCCAGGCGGCGATCCGGCACGAGTTCGTTGACAAGAGCCCGCAGGCTCTGCCCCGGCGCCAGCGCACGGCGTAGCCGGGGGCTCGCGAGGCGCGCGAGGTCTCTGCGCCCGGGGGCTGCCTCGAGGTATGGCGAGCGCAGCACCTGCCACGCCCGGCGGCCATGGTCGACGACCGCGTGCCAGGCCGGCCCGTTGCCGGCGCCCAGCGCGTCGTCGAGTGCACGACTGATTCCGGCCCGGCTCGCGTTCGGCAACTCCACGTCGGTGCCGTCGGCGAACCGCAGATGAATCGCCGGCTCGGCGGGTACCAGTTCGACGACCCGCTCGAGCGGTCGCCCGGTCTTGCGGAACAGGTCGCGGTAGACGGCGGGGAGCGTGAGCAAAGATGGCCCGGTGTCGAAGGTGAACCCGTCCTTGCGATAGCGACCGACCCGTCCACCAGTCGTCGCGTTCCGTTCACAGACCAGTACGTCGTGTCCGAAGTCCGCGAGACGGGCGGCGGTCGCCAACCCCGAAACACCCGCTCCCACGACGACGATTCGCGCCACGGACGGCGAGCCTAACCGGTGTCGTCCCGTGGATCGGGGAAGTACCGCTGGCGAAGTCGGCGCCAGCCGCGGCGCGCTCGACGAGCGATCATGATCACCGTGGTGAGCATCACGATGAGTACGGCGAGTGCGGCACCGGCCGCGAGCCATGGGTATTGCGTCGCCAGCAACAGCACGCCCAGCAGTACGGCATCCTCGGCGGTGCTGACGGCGACGTTGGATGCGGGTTCGGGAGAGGTGTTGATCGCCAATCGGATCCCGGCCTTGGCCGAGTGGCTGAGCAAGGCGACCCCGCCGGAGACCGTGGCGACGGCGAACTGCTCGGCTGAGCTGCCGTCGGTGACGAAGCTCCAGCCGAGAACGGCCGCGACGATCGGACGCACCACCGTGTGAACCGTGTCCCACAGGCTGTCCGCGTACGGAATCTTGTCCGCCACGAACTCGATCGCGGTGAACAGCGCCATGACCACGAGTACGTCGGTGCGCTGGAGGAGGTCCGGCGTGTCCGCGAGGCCGGTACGCCCGGCCACGCCAAGGATCAGGACGGTGGCGTAGGCGCTGATGCCTGATGCCCACCCGCCTGACACGGCGTACGCGAACGGCTCCACTCGACCCCCCGATCGGCACTCGCGGGGACGGGCTCCCCACCGTGCCGTCTGGACGGAAACCTACCGCCGATGATCGCGGTTCGGGCCTGATTTCCCGGTTGCGCCACGACCCGAACATGCGTACGATAAGGATTCGAACGAAAGTTCGACGAAGGGATCACAATGGCACTTCAAGGTGGGGTAGTCGTGGCCCATCACCGGGGCGCTGGCGCGGCGGTCCGGCACCGGGGGCGTACGGGTCACGCCGTGGTGGACTTGATCGATCATGCGCGGAACGGGCTGGCCCAAGCCGCGGACACCGCGAGTGCGGGGGAGCGGTATGCGGCCGCTCATCTGGCGGCATTGCGGGCCGGCGCGGCCGTCCTGGCCGCCCGGTCACGCCCGGTGCGGGCCTCGCGTGCTCGGCGCGGGCGCGGCCGTGGTCCACGCAACGTGTGGGTCGACCTTGCACAAGTCGCGCCCGAGCTCGCCGAATGGTCCGAGTTCTTCGCAGCCGGGGCTTCGAAACGCGCGGCCGCGCAGGCCGGGCTTCCGCGTGCAGTGACCGCCCGAGAGGCCGACGACATGTTGCGAGAGGCGGATACGTTTTTGGGGCTCGTGTGTGCCCTGATCGGGTTGCCGTACCAGCAGCCATTGACCGGGGCGGCGGTCGGCATCTCCGGCGCTTAGGCCGCGGGGGCGGGATTGCCGGCGAGGGTTCTGGTGTTGGAGGAGAATGTCAGCACCATTGCGACTCGAGGAGAAGCCGACGATGCTCGACCCGAAGAGCCTTTACACCTTTACCGGCGAGGTGCCGGGACTGGAGGCGCCGGTGCTCGTCCATGCACTCTCCGGGTTCATGGATGCCGGTCACGCCGGCTCGGGGCTGTCAGATCACCTCCTGGCCAACTTCGAACATGAAGTGATCGCCCGGTTCGACGTCGACCTGCTGCTCGACTATCGGGCTCGGCGGCCGGAGCTGCGGTTCGTCGAAGACCACTTCGAAGGCTATGCCGCGCCGGAGTTGGTGTTGCGGTTGGTCCTTGACGCGCAGGGTGTGCCGTTCCTGTTTCTGACCGGCCCGGAGCCGGATGTGATGTGGGAGCGGTTCGTGGCCGCTGTCATTGGTCTTGTCGAGCAGCTCGGCGTTCGGTTGACCATCGGGCTGCACGGCATCCCGATGGCCGTGCCCCACACCCGGCCACTCGGCGTCACCATGCATGGCACGCGCAAGGATCTGGTCACCGTGGTGAATCCGTGGCGCGGCGAGATCAAGGTGCCCTCGAGCATCAGCTCACTCCTGGAGCTGCGCCTCGGCGAGCGAGGTCACGACGCCCTGGGCGTTGTAGCCCACGTGCCGCACTACCTTTCCGAGGCCGAGTATCCCGACGCCTCGCTCGTGCTGTTGCGCTCGCTCGAGGCCGCGACCGGGCTGGAGCTGCCCGCCGGGCCGCTCGCGCGCGTCGCCGAGCAGGCCCGCACGCTCATCCAGCAGCAGGTCGAGCAGTCCGAAGAGGTCGGCCGGGTCGTCGAGGCCCTCGAGACCCAGTACGACGCCTTCACCGGAGCGCGGGGTCGCGGGCTGCTAGTGGACAGCGCGTCGATGCCGACGGCCGACGAGATCGGCGCGGAGTTCGAGCGGTTCCTCGCTGGGCTGGACGGTGACGACGAGCCTTCCGAGCAGTGAGGCGCGGCGCCGGCCCGCTCGGCCACGTTCTACCCTGTCCAGGTGAGCCCCCGAACCCTGACCGCTTATCGCGTACTTGCCTACAGCACGGGTGTCATCCTGCTGCTCTTCTGCGTCGAGATGATCGCAAAGTACGGCTTCGGGGTGGACGGGCTCGAATGGGTGGCCATCGTGCACGGGTGGGTGTACATGGCCTACTTCATGGTCACGATGTATCTGGGAATCCAGCTGCGCTGGACGTGGCGCCGGCTGCTGCCCGTGCTGCTGGCCGGGACTATCCCGCTGATGTCGTTCGTTGCCGAACGGAAGGTGGTGGCTCGAGTTCGGGCTGAACGTCCTGATCTGGTGGCGAGCTCCGCTTCTTGAGCGCGGCACGCACGAACGAGAACCAGAACACCAGGACCGCCGCGGCGAACACCCACCACTGCGCCCAGTACGACAGGTTCTGCCATGGGCTCACATCGCGGATCGGAGACACCGTCGACACCTCGAGGCGCTCCGGTGGGTCAGCCGGCGCGGGCATCTCACTCGACGCCAGGAGGTAACCGTCGATGAACTCGCCAATTGCACGTCCCGTCTCCTCAGCGACCGGGCGCGGCGCGATGTAACGCACCTGCCCAGTCGGTGCGGGCTCCGAGCCGGTGGCCTGCCGGGGAACCTCGCCGGCAAGAAGGTGGCCGGTCACCTCAACCTCACCGGTGGGCGCCGGGGCGATGTCGTCGGCGTCGTGCTCCCATCCCCTCAGCACCACAAGCTTGCCCTCGCCGGTGTCCAGGACCGCGACCGCGTACGCGCCGAGGACGCCCTCGCGCACCCGGGCGGGCACCACGAGGTCGTCGTCGTACACTCCGCCGGCCGTGACCGCCCGGTCGGCAGCGTCCGCTAGCGGTTGCCCGGCCGTGGCGACAGTGTTCACGGGAACCGGAGACCGGTCGCGTTCTGCCAGCCGGGCCTGGCTCTCCTGGTACACCCCGAGCTGCCACCACCCGAGCGCGACGAAGCCGCAGGCGATCACGATGGCGGCGAGATGGAGGGCCAACCACCGCGGCGTGAGCAGAAACCTGGGCACCTTCCGAGGCTACCCGCGCCGGCATTTCGCGGGACTCGCCCTGTCGGTGCGAGCCGGCATGCAATAGGTTTGATCTGGCGTGCGGGCAGGTAATGCCTGCGGGGGGCGCAACGTCCGATTGACTTGGAGAGCAGAATTGCGATGAGCCGTCCCCACCCATTGACAGCTCATTCCGAACGCGAGTGGGCGCAGGCATGGGAAGCAGAGCAGCGCGCGATGGACGCGCTGAACTCGCAGCGAGGCTCGTGGTTGCCGAACGTGGTGGAGGCCCGCGACTGGGGCGCGATCAAATTCACCTCCGGCCGCCCGGGTCATGCCGGTGCCACGGGCCAGGCGGCGGTCGATTCGGTAGTGGTGTTCAACCCTGATCTGACCGATCGAACGGCCCGGTCTGAGATCTTGCACGCGCTACGCGACCGGCCACCCGTGCGGCGCGTTCTAGGCTTCGGATTCCGCGAGCATCACCTTCGCGGCGCGGCGCTCGGAGCGATCGCGGGCGCAGTGGTGGCGGCGGGGGTGGCGGCACTGCTCGGCGTCGGCGTGGTCCTCGTGCTGGTCGCGGCGATGATCGGCATGGTGGTCGGCCTGATGCTCGGGACGGGGATCACGCACTACCGCTTCAAGGTCCACCGCCGCGAGGTCCTGTCGCGGATCGATCGGGTCCGCAGGATCGCGATGGGCAGGGCCCGGCCGGCGGCACCATTGGCTTGGAGCCAGGTTGTCGAGGCGGCGACCCGTGTCGACGTCCAGCTGGCCAACCGGCCGCAGCCAGATCCGCAGACTCGGCAGGCCCTCCGCCTGGCGCTGTGGGAGGCCGCGGTTCTGGTGCAGCATTCGTCGGACCACACCGGATTGCAGGTGCTCGTGGAGGAACTGTCGAGCCTGGCCAACCGGCTGGGCGCCGGGCGCAGTTAGGGCTGGCAACCGCCACCACAGACCATTTCACCACGGCGGTCGCACGCAGACGCCGGTCATCCGCGAGGAATCCTCCACCCCGGGACGCGCATCACTCCGGCTGGTGGATGGCGCGCACCTGCTCGACGGTGTCGGCTTGGTCGGCCGGCTTGTCCGGACGGTGGTGCAGCACGCGCGCAAACCGAAGCGCCATCCCGGCCGGGTACCGAGGCGAGTACTGGACGCCGTCGAACGCGATCTCAACGACAAGCTCCGGACGGACGTGGACCACCCAGCCGTCGGTAGGCCCATCGGCGAGGGCGAGCAGGCGCTCGGTCTGCCACCTCAGCATGTCGTCGGTGAGACCCGTGAACGTCTTGCCCAGCATCACAAAGCCGCCGGCCGGCCCGTAGCGTCCGGCCGGGTCGCGGGCCCCCAGGTGGAGATTGGAGAGCCAGCCCTTCCGGCGCCCGTGGCCCCACTCGACGGCGAGCACTACCAGATCGAGCGTGTGTCGCGGTTTGACCTTTACCCACGCCGCACCCCGCCGACCTGCTTCGTACGGCGCATCGAGGGCCTTTACCAGCACTCCCTCGTGGCCATGAGCAATCGTGTCGTCGAAGAACCGCTGCGCCGTGCCGGGGTCGTCGGTGAGGACGCGCGGAACGCGGTGGTGCGCCGGCACGGCCCGTTCCAGGGCGGCGAACCGCCTCTCACCGGGTTCGCCGACCAGGTCCTCTCCGTCGAGATGCAGGCAGTCGAATAGGAAGAGGGTTAGTGGTGTCTGCGCGCGAGCGCGACCGACCTCGAGCTTGCGACCGAAGCGAGATGCGGTGTGCTGGAACGCCAGCGGCCGGCCATCCGCGTCGAGAGCGACCGCCTCGCCGTCGAGCACGACGGATTCGGCCGGCAGCGCGAGCGCAGCCTCCACGAGTTCGGGAACCCTCGGCGTGACGTCGTCGAGGGTGCGGGTGAAGATCCGGACCTCCTGGCCCTTGCGGTGCACCTGGACCCGGAACCCGTCCAGCTTCCACTCCACGGCGGCCCGGCCGGTGCGCGTGAGGGCGTCGGCGACGGTCGGTGCGCTCTGCGCGAGCATTGGGCGCAGCGGCGTACCGACGGCGAGCCGGAAGCGGCTCAGCGCACCCGGGCCCTCGGCCAGGACCGCCTGCGCCACAGGGGTGAGTGCGCCGGCGACGGTGATGACGCGTCGCAGGTCGGCGCCGGGTACGCCGGCCGCTTGGGCGACCGCTTCGGTGAGGACTCCGTCGAGCGCACCCTGCCGGAGTTCGCCGCTGACGAGCCCGGCGAGGAGCCGCTGCTCGTCGGGCGTGGCCCGGCCCATCAGGGCGGCGAAGCGCTCGCGGCGCGCGGTGGCCGAACCCTTGCCGGACAGTCCTGCCAGCGCGGCGAACTCGGCGTCGACCTCCGCGACGCTGAGTGTCGGTGTGGTGGCCGCGGCCGGAACGTCGCGCAGCGCGGCGTAGCCGAGCCCGGTGCGGCGTTGCCTCAGCTCGCCGGACAGGTACTTCACCACCACCGGCACATCACCCGGCTCGGCCCGCCGCAGGCACTCGCCCAGCAGGGCGACCTTCTCCCGGCGGCCGGAGGTGGCGGCGACGGCGACCGAAGTCTCGGCGCCGTCTTTGAGCAGCCTGGGACCAGTCTGCCGTCTCCCACCGACACCATCCTGCCGTGACCCGGCCGCAAATCACGGGCGGTCCGGCACCGGAACCGCCTGGACCGCCCGTGAACTGTGGGAGGGGAAGAGAAAGGAAGGGCTAGGTGGTCGAGGCGTCGCTGCCGAGGGTGACCGGCACGCTGACGGTCTCGCCGTCGCGGATGACGGTCAGCTCGACGTTGTCGCCCGGTCGGTAGGACCGGACGGCCGCGATTAGCGACTCGGCGTCGGTTACGAGACGCTCGCCGACATGCGTGACGATGTCGCCGTTCTCCAACCCGGACTGCTCGGCGGCGCTGCCGGCCCGGACGTCGCGGACGACGGCACCGCGCACCTCGCCGGTGGCGTTGTCCACGCCGATGCCGATCTGGGCGTGAGTGGCCTGCCCGGTGTCAATGAGCTCTTGGGCGATGGGCGTGGCTTGATCGATAGGGATCGCGAAGCCGAGCCCGATCGAGCCGGCGCTGATGCTGGTGGACGCGATGGCGCTATTGATCCCGACCACCTGGCCCGACATGTTGACCAGAGGCCCACCCGAGTTGCCGGGGTTGAT
>DATHUM010000332.1:0-3434 GCA_035462225.1 Jiangellaceae bacterium
CGCACCTGGTCCACCAGGGTTCTGCAGTAGAACCGACCACGGCGCGAGGTCGGGATCGGACAGGCCCGGACCGGCAGCCCCGGCTTCGGCGAACAGCAACTCGGGAGATCGCGCGAGGTGCAGCGACCACGGAGCCAGCACGACAGGTGCGACGCTGAGCACCGCCAGCATCCGTAACAACACTCCCGACGAGCGCCGGATCGCCACGACCCCGGCCCCGAGGCCTAGCGCGGCCAACCAAGCCATCGGCACGAACGCGACCACGATCGCGAGCAGCAGCCCGGCGCTCCAGGCGGCCCGGAACGGTCCCGGCCGTTCCGCCGTGCCGAGCGTGCGCACGACGGCGAGTCCGATGAGGGGAAGCATGATCGCCGCCACGGCGGTGCCCAGCCGACCTGCGGCGATCGTTCCCGTCGTAGCGGGCAGCAGGCCGTAGAACACGGCACCCCAGATCCTGAGCACGTCGGACTGGACGAGCCGTCGTAGCAGCAGGTATGCCGTCAAGGCCGCCAGCGGAACGGAGCCGATCAACAGCAGGTCCACGGCGAGCGACGGGCTGCGCACCAGCCAGCTCAGCACACCCACGACCGCGAGGTAAGGCGGCGCGGGGGTAGGGCTACCGAGACCCACACCGTGCCAGGCATCGGTGTAGCTCGCCCACAATGCGGCCGCCGAATCCGGTGCCGGGAACAATGCACCGCCGCTGAGCCGGCCCATTCCGATCAGGCGCCTGGACGCGATGATGGTGACCGCCACCAGTGCGGCCACCAGCAAGACCGGCGGCTTCAGCAGTGCTTTGAGCCACCACGCGTCATCGGCTGCGGGCTCGTCGTCCTCGGAATCCGGATCGGTCACCGCCCGCCGCCTCGACGGCAGATCGTGCCCGCTTCCAGTCCCGGTGACGACTGCGAGAACCGTCTCGATCGCATTGCGCGCCTGCTGTGAGCCCGACGGGAAGAACGGCTTGAGTTCGGCCGGGTCGACCTTGCGGCTCCGGGAGCGCCGGACCCGAGCCCGGATGAGCCGGTCCGGCCGCCCCAGCACCGACAGCACCGCGAAGATCTCTTCGACGGCGAGCGCCGGCTGCTTGCCCAGCAGGAAACCGACGGCCCGCCCGACGGCACCGATGATCATCCGTGCCAGCGCGAACAGCCAGCGCCGCGCGGGTGCGTTGGCCAGCGAAACATAGATGGCGTTGCGGCGGTCGACCAGGTGAGCACGGTCGCGGGTAGCGCCGAGCCGCCTGCGGCCGTGCGCCGCAGCCTCCGCATGCTGGACGACGGCGGCCGGGCAGACGAGCACCGAGTGGCCGGCCATATTGGCCCGCCAGCCGAAGTCGATGTCGTCTCGGAAGATCGCGAGGTTCCGGTCGAAGCCCCCGAGCTCCTCCCACACGTCGCGCCGAACCAGCATCCCGGCGCTGCCGACAGCGAGCACCTCTTTGGTCACGTCGTGCTGGCCCTGGTCGTATTCGAGCTTCTCGAGGCCGGTGTGCCGGCGCCCGCCGCCGGTCATGGTGAGCCCGACTTCGAGCAGTTGCCGCTCGTCGCGCCAGCCCCGTACCTTCGGGCCGACGACCGCGGCGTCCGGCCGGCGTACGGCGGCCTCGAGCAGCCGCAGCAGAGCGTCCGGCGCGGGCGCGCAGTCGTCGTGCAGCAGCCAGATCCATTCCGTGCGCAGCTGCCAGTTCTGGGGGTCCGCGCCGAGCTTGTCGGCGTAGTCGATGCCGGCCTGGATCGCCGCGCCGAATCCGGTTCGCTTGGGCTGAGTCGTGACGGCGTGCCCGCCGAGGGCGTTGGCCAGCAGAGCCGGAGTGCCGTCGCGGCTGCCGGTGTCGACCGCGATGATCCGGTCGGGAAGGTAGGTCAGCGCGCCCAGGGAGTCGAGCACTTGGGGTAGCCAGCGTTCACCGTCATGCGCGACCAGGACGGCCGTGACGTGTTGCTGGGCTAGAGCGCGGGGATCGACCGGTAGTTGCGTAGCGTCCGGCCGGGCGAACGCGTCGAGGGCCTCGTCGGCGCCGTATCCGGGGTCTTCGTAGACACTCGGGGCGGCATCGTGGAGTTGGCGGGTCGGGTCGGTCGGCATGCCTCGTCAGGGTCCGGCGTTCGGCTAACGCGGCGCACAGGGCGTGCGCCGCAACGCCCTACCTTACGACGAGAACGCAGGATTGGCTGCGTCGACGGCGAAGACCCATGCCCGCCCGCACGAAGGACGAACGGCGCGTCCGCCGCAGCATCGACCGGCGCACCATTGCCGACAGGCTCAGCTGGCGCGCTTCTTCAGCTTGCGACGCTCTCGTTCGGACAACCCACCCCAGATGCCGAACCGCTCGTCGTGCATCAGGGCGTACTCGAGGCACTCCGCCCTGACTTCGCAGCTGAGACACACCTTCTTCGCCTCGCGGGTGGAGCCGCCCTTTTCCGGGAAGAACGCCTCCGGGTCGGTCTGCGCGCACAGCGCCTTTTCTTGCCAGCTCAGTTCCTCGGCGTCGCCTCCGAGCAGGACGTCCCACTCGTTCATGGCTCGCCTCCCTCGACCCGTTGTCCCCCATGATGCGCTGCGTGGCCGACCCGACAGCGCAACGAACGACACGTATGAAATTACACGCCTGAGATACGTGCTCGTCAAGCGAAACCGTGCTATTGGGCGAAAGTTGAGGGAGTCGGGTTCGGCCGAGGCCGGTAGGGGCAATGGCCCTGTCCTGTCCGCGTGAAGGTCATGGCAGGCCCTCATAGCCCACGAAAATGCTAGGAGTCTGACCGGTCCACCGCAGGCAGTGCTAAGAAACGGACGGAGCATCGAAGGGGTGGCCCATCGCAGGCCATGGCTCTTGACATGCTCTCCGTCGACGAGGAGGCTTCTTGGGCGCCGACAGGGGATCGGTACGGGGGCTCAGGGGGATCGGATGAAGCAGTTCAGAATGCTCGCGCCGCTGTGTGCGGTTATCGTGATCATGGCGGCGCCCTCCGCCGCCGGTGCGGTCGACGGCTTCCAAGGGCCGATCTTCGGGATCGACACCGCTCCGAACGGTGACATCCTGGTGGCGGATGCGAGCACCGGCGTGCTGGCGATCCGCGACGGCCAGGTGTCCCTCCAGGCCACGATCCCGGGCGCCACCGACGTCAGCGCCATCGGTCGCGGGTCGTTCTGGGTTTCGACGGGGGCGGGCGAAGACCCTACTGCCGACACCGGGCAGGGCCTCCACCGAGCCTCGAGAGGGACCAGCCACAGGGTCGTCAATCTCTTCGAGTTCGAGGCGACGGTGAATCCAGACGGCAACGATCCGCCGGATTCCAACCCCTTCGACGTCCAGTCGCTGGGTGGCGGTGCGGCGCTGGTGGTCGATGCCGGGGGCAACGACCTGCTCCGGGTGGACAGGCAGGGCCAGGTCGACGTGCTAGCCGTCTTCCCGGACGAGCTCGTCTCGACTG
>DATHUM010000333.1:0-7487 GCA_035462225.1 Jiangellaceae bacterium
AACGCCGAATGTCCATGATCAGCATCGGCGCGGTGGTCTTCAACCTCAAGGTCGCCGCGGCGAATCTGGGCTACGAGGCGGCGATCGAGCTCCACGACAGTACGGACCGCACGCTGGTCGCCGAGGTGTCGCTCGTCGGGGCGGCGGACGACGGGTCCGAGTTTGCCCTGCTGTACCCGCAGTTGGCCAAGAGGCGCACCAACCGCGCACCGTACAGCGGCGAGGACATCCCGGCACCGGTGCGATCCACGCTGGGCAAGGCCGCGGCAGCGGAGGGTGCCAGCCTGGAGTGGATCACCGAACAGGCACGACGCGACTGGTTGCTCCGGCTCACCGGCGAAGCCAACATGTCCGACGACCTCGATCCGCTACGGCGCCAGGAGCGGCACCACTGGGTCGGTGGCGAGCGCGACAGAGACGGCGTGCCGTCCTCGTCGCTCGGGCCCCGGCCGCGGCGGCGGTCCGCTCCGGTTCGTGACCTCGCGGTGAACCGCAGCGACCGCGTGCGGCCGACGAGCGAGTTCGAGAACGAGCCTTTGCTCGCCGTCCTGGCGACGACTCACGACTCGCCTCGGGACTGGATGGTGGCGGGGCAGGCCCTGCAACACGTCCTGCTGGTAGCGACGCAGGCCGGACTCGCCGCCTCGCTGCTCACCCAGGCGATCGAGCATCGCGAGCTGCGCTGGTTGGTCCGCGATCCGCTGGGCGGCAGATCGGAGCCGCAGGTCGTCATGCGGCTCGGATACGGACCGGAGGCCCCGCCGACACCACGGCGTCCGATCGGTGAGTTCGTCGATCCGGATTAGGGCCGGGCGGACCTAGCGGCAGGGACCTTCGGACCTGCCGCCCGTGAGGGGCGCCGGAATACTGTCGAAGCAGAATCGGGAGGACGCCATGCGAACGCTCGTTGAAGATCTCATGGCCACCGATGTGGCAGCGGTCTGCACCGACACGCCCACGCGCGCCATCGCCGAGGTTCTGGATCTGCGCGGCGTCAGCGCGGTGCCGGTGGTCGACCTGGAGAACCGTGTGGTCGGCATCGTGTCCGAAGCGGACATCATCCACCACCGCTACACCGACGGCTCGGCTGAAAAGATCATGTCCCGGCCGGCGATCACGGTCCGCGCCGACCAACCGGCCGAGGCGGCGGCGCAGCTCATCGACCATTACGGCATCAAGCGCCTGCCCGTCGTCGACGACCTCGGCCGGCTCGTGGGGATCATCAGCCGCGGCGACCTGGTCCACCTGTACGCGCGGGGCGGTGTCTTCCGAGCCGCTGACGCCTGACTTATCCGGCTCGAAAGGAGCTGACATGTCGAACACTGAGCACAACCGGCTCGTTGTCGTAGGAATCGACGGTTCGACCGATTCGTTGCACGCCCTGGACTGGGCCGCTAACGAAGCGGCCGAACATGACTGGCCGATCCGGTTGGTGCACGCGTACCAGCCGGTAATCGCCGCCATGCCGGCGGTCGCCGTACAACTGCCGGAAGCCACGGAGGAGTCCGAACGGATCCTGCAGCATGCGCGGCAATGGGTGTTGTCCGACCATCCGGACCTGTCCGTCTCCAGCATGAGCATCGAGGGCCCTGCGCCGCGCGTGCTGCTGGAGGCGAGCAAGCGGGCCAGGCTGCTCGTGGTGGGCCGCGAAGGGCTCGGCCGGTTCGCTGAACTGGCGCTGGGTTCGGTCTCGCTCGCGTGTGCCTCCCGGTCCGCCACACCGGTCGCGGTGATCCCGTCCTCGTGGGACCCGCCCGCCCAACCGTACGGGCGAGTGGTCGTAGGTGTGGACGGGTCGGCGAACTGCCAGGCGGCGGTCCAGTACGCGTTCGAGGCCGCCACCGAACGAGACGCCGAACTTGCCGTCGTGTTCGCGTGGCACCAGCCCACACGCTGGCCGGAGGGGTGGCCGCTCACCGGTGAGAACAAGCCGCGGTACCCCGCGGACTACGACCTGATCATCTCGGAGTCGATGGCCGGCTGGCGGGAGAAGTACCCGAACGTGACCGTCACGACGATCGCGGAGGCCGAGCACCCGGCCGAGGCGCTGGCCCGCCAGGCGGCTGACGCAGACCTTGTCGTCATCGGCGGCCGCGGGCACGGCACGGTGACCGGCATGCTGCTGGGCTCGGTGGCCCGGGCCATTCTGCGGCATGTGGATCGGCCCACCGTCGTGGTGCACCAACCCGAGAGCTGATCTTCCTCGGTTACCCGGCCGGACAGGGGACGTCGATGCCGACGTCCCCTGTCCGGCCGGGCTTTCCGTTCGGGGCTCTCGCTTCTGGTGGGGTCGGGCAGGCCGCGCATGGCGGCGAGTGTCCTCACATGGCCGGTGTCTTTTCGACGGCACGCGGCCAGTAACAGAGCAGTTTCACACCCGAGGACGCCCTCCGGCTTGCATATACGACCGCACCAAGCTTCCACGGTGTTGGACAAATCCGCACCAAGGCCTCCATGGTGTCTCCATAGCGACATAGTGGAGCCTTGGTGCAGCCCAGGCACGACGCCGTGGAAGCTTGGTGCAGCCGACGCACGGCATCGAGGAGGCTTGGTGCAGCCGACGCACGGCACCGTGGAGGCTTGGTGCAGCCCCACGCGGGACACCGTGGAAGCTTGGTGCAGCCCACGCCGGCGGGGGTCACGCCGGAGCGTCAGATCCGCAGCGGCGGAAACACGGGTGGGTCAGTGATGGGTCAGATCATCGATCTCGCGGCGAAGCTGCCGTAGCAAAGCGCGCTGTGACACTGCCCGGGCGAGGTGCGGCGGCGGGACCACGAGCACCGGGCAGGCCGCCCAGGCGGTGCAGTAGCGTACCGTCCGCGATCCCGACCCACGGCGGTTGCGACGCCCCGATCCGAGCACCAGCAGGTCGTCGTCCCTGTCTGCGAGCGTCACCAGGGCGGGCCCGGGATAGTCGGGCAGGACGACCGTCTCGACACTCACATCGGCCGGGAACCCGCCCAGCGTCTCGGCGAAGCATGTGTTGACCACCTCGCGCGCGTCGGCCTCGTCGACCTCGCGAAGGTCCGGAGCCACCGCGTACATGTGTGGCTGGGTGAGCCAGCTGCGCACCGCGACAAGGGTCGAGTCGCGCTCTCGCGCCTCCTGGACCGCGCGACGCAGCGCAGACATGCCGGACGGAGTCGGGTCGATTCCCACGACGACCCGACTCCGGCGGTTGTTGTCCATCGGTGCCTCCCAACTGGTTCGGACGGATCGGCGAGTTGGCGCGATCAGCTCCGCAACGCCAGGAAGACCGGTATCGCCGAGACGGCGAGCCCGATCACTCCTGCAACGAGCAGGCCGATCGCCACTGGTGTCAGAGCGGGAAATTCCGCGGCGGCCGTGCCGGTCACGTCCACACCGGCCGTTCCGTCCGCGTTCATGGCCACGGCGACCCAATCTCCGGCCTCGAGTTCGACCGTCAGGGTTTGTTCACCAGGTCCTGCGGTCCAGGCCGTCCAGACCTCAGCCTCCGTCGGCAGCACCGCCGGGGCGTCGCCGGTGTGAGGCGTGTAGGCGACCGTGTGGCTGAATCCGCTGATCTCACTTACCTCGTCGTAGCCGAGGTCGGCGAGGTATGGCTGGGCGGCGTCCTCGTCAGCAACGCCGAGGAACACCGGGCTGCCGTCGACGGACTCCACGCTCAGCCGGATGTCACCGATCACGTTCTCAGTCTGGAGCCAGCCGGGAACCGAAGTGTCGACGGTGAGCCCGCCGGCGACGACGGCGTATCCATTGCTCTCCAGTTCGACCACGCCGGACTCCAGGAAGCCATCGGAGTCCCGCTGCGTCTGGTCGAAGATCAGCCCGACCAGACCCGTGACCAGCAGGCCCAGCGACACGAGGGCCAGGATCGAACCCAGGACCAGTGCGGTGATTCTGCCGCCGGTCCACGGCCGGGTCGGGGGGCCCGGCGTAGTGGGCGCGGGCGGGTTGGCCACAGGGGGCGGTGCGCTCGTAGACATCGCGCAACCTCTTTTCCGGGGCTAGAGCTGCTGCCCGACGAACTCAGCGAGGTCGGCCAGCCGGTTGGTGTAGCCCCACTCGTTGTCGTACCAACCGAAGGTCTTGACGAGTGCGCCGTCGACTTGCGTCAGAGCGGAGTCGAATACGCACGAGGACGGATCGGCCACGATGTCGCGTGAGACGATCGGGGCGTCGGTGTACCGCAGAATGCCGGCCAGCTCCCCGTCGGCCGCTGCTGCGAAGGCGCTGTTGACCTCGGCCGCGGTGACGTCCCGGTTCAAGATGACCGCCAGGTCGACGAGCGAGCCGTCCTCGACCGGTACCCGCAGCGCGACTCCGTCGATCCGACCGGCCAGGTGCGGGAGCACCAGACCTATCGCGCGAGCGGCACCCGTGCTGGTGGGGATGATGTTCACGCCGGCCGACCGGGCCCGCCGCAGGTCCTTGTGCGGGGCGTCGAGCACGACCTGGTCGTTGGTGTATCCATGAACCGTCGTCATGAACCCCTTGTCGATGCCGAACGCGTCGTCGAGGACCTTGACCATCGGTACGACGCAGTTGGTCGTGCATGAAGCGTTCGAGATGACGTCGTGAGCCTGGGGGTCGTAGGCCTTGTGGTTCACGCCCATGACGACGGTGATGTCGGCACCTTTCCCGGGCGCCGAGATCACTACCTTGGATGCGCCCACCTTGAGGTGACGCGCGGCATCGTCGCGTTCGCGGAAGCGGCCGGACGCCTCGATGACGACGTCGGCGCCAAGAGCACCCCAGTCCAGCCGATCGGGATCGCGTTCTGTCGCGACGGGAATCGGATCGTGATCTACGAGGATGGAGCTGCCATTCACCCGGACGGGGTAAGGCAACCGGCCGTAGGTCGAGTCGTATGCCAGAAGGTGCGCCATCGTCTGGACGGGGGCGATGTCGTTGATGCCGACGACCTTGATGTCACGTTCCAGTGCGCAGCGCAGGAAGTTACGCCCGATCCGCCCAAAGCCGTTGATCCCTACCCGTACTGTCATGAGTGACTCCTTCGCTCGCGCGGGCGCGCCTACATCACCACCAGCCTCGCGCGGCCGCTGCCGAATAGGACCGGGCAAACGTCCTCGACCCGAGGGACGGAGGACCTTCGCGTTCCGACGGGCGAACGCCGACACCGGCCGTCCCGAGGCCGACCGGCCCGCTGGTTCGTGCCAAAGGTCCCTGACCTTCAGTGAGCAAATCGGGTGATGCTGGACGGGCAGCGGTGTTGATTGACAGCCGGGGGACCGTCATGAGGGCAGACAGCAGGTTCGAAACCATGCACACGAGCTACGGCCGCACCGTTGAGGTCGGCCGGCTCTGCTTCCACAGCCCGGACACCGACGGTGAGCGGATCATCCTGGACGTCCCGCGGCAGAACCCCGAGTACGACAGCTTGTGGCTCGCCCTGAGCCCGAAGGAAGCGCACCGCCTAGCCGCCCTGCTGGACCGGTGCGCTGCGGCGGCCGAGCAAGCGCCCGGCGCTGCGGCCGACAACCGGGAGCCGACCGAGAGGTCGGCGGCGTGATGCCCGCGCATCAGGCGCGACAGCTCGCCCTGAACCGGCTCCGGACGCTCCGGGAGCCCGGTGGAGCACTGTTGTCGGTCGTCATCTCTGTTCCGCCCGATCCGGCGGGAATCCGCGAACTTCCCGCTCGTATCGATCATCTTGTCGCGGCGGCGCATCCGGCGGTTGCCTCTGGCGCGGCCGTTCGCCGTGACCACCGTCGCGCGGTCTCCCATGTCGTCCAGGCCGGCAAGACCCGGGCCCGCGATTGGTTCGGGAAGACCATCGCCCTGGTCGCAGCCGCGGACGGAATTCTCGAAGAAATTCGGTTGCCGTGCGTGGTGCCGGACCGGGCGACGTTCGGGCGGCGCCCTTACCTGCGGCTCGTCCTGCGCTCGTTTCAGCAGTGCCGGCCGTCTGTGGTGGTGGTCCTCGACCGCCGGCGATCGTGGCTTTTCGAGTTCACCGGCAGTACGGTTCATCGCGCCCGCCGGCTGGACGGCGAGGGGCCACGTGCACACCGGTATGCGGGCTGGTACGGGTTGGAGGAACACCGCACTCGCAACCACGCTCACGAACTCGCATGGCGGCACTACGGATCGACGATCGCGGCCGTCGAGAAGCTGAGTGCGCCGCGAGGGCGGGCAGTGGTCGTGGGCGGGCATGCCGACGGTATCGCGGAGTTCCTGTCGGTCCTCGACCCCGCGCTGCGAGACAAGGTCGTCGGGACGTTCCCCATCGATCCGCACACCATGACACCGAACGGCGTCCGCGCTCGCGCGGAGATCGCGATGGACAGGCATGATGCGGCCCGCTGGCAGCAGGTGGCCGAGGACCTCGCCGGGTGGGAGGCCGCCGGTACCGCGGTGCAGGGTCTGGAGCCGGCAGCTCGCGCGGTCAGCGAGTCGCAGGCCGGCCTGCTCGTGGTGCGGGGTGACCAGATGGTTCCCGGCTGGGTCTGCGAGCGATGCGGAGCGCTGCTGGCTCGAGAGGCGACCTGCCCGAACGGTGACGCGCCGAGCTATCCGGTGCCCGACCTGATCGACGAGATGGTCGTCCGCGTGCTGGACGACAGAGGTGTGGTCGATCTCGGGCCCGACGAGGCCGACGGCCTCACCGTCGCGGTGCGGCTGCACCGTTCGGTTCGGGCCGAGCCGGAGCAGCGGATATCGGCGTGAGCCACGGGCAGTTCTGGCACCGCCGGTGCCACTGACGGTGGTGCAACGACCAGTAGGCCGCCAGCACGAACGTGCTGCCGATCAGAATCCCGGCCACGGCGTCACTCAGCCAGTGCGTTCCAGCGTGAATGCGATACATGGCCGTCGCGACGACCGCGAGCGCCAGCCATGGGGCGATGAAGTAGGCAGCCCATCGACGCCGAAAGAGAACTGCGAGTGCCAGCGGCACGAGTCCGGCGATGATCGTCGCCTGGACGAGGTGGCCGCTCGGGAACGAGTCCACGCCGACCCATCCGGCGATCGCCGGCCGAGGCTGGTTGATCACGTTCTTGAGGACGACGTAGGTTGTCCAGCCGCCGAGGAACGCACCGATGTAGGCGAGCGCGTACACCCGGCATCGCATGGTCGATACACCGATGAGTACCGCGAGAACGAGCGCCGGCTCGGTTCTGCCGATCCAGTCGAGAGGAAGGGACGACAGCCACTCCCAACCGGCCAGAGCCGAGGTGACCTCGGCATCGGCCGATACCAGGAACTGCGGTGGGCGGATCGCCATCAGCACCACGATGCCGGTCGCGCCGGCGGCCAGTGCGGTGGTCCAGGCGAGCAGCATCCTGGGCAATTCGGCTTCAACCGCACTGGCGGTGCTGCGCCCGAGCGGGGTATTGACCAACAACCTGATGACGCCGCGCGAGGGTGCGGGCCAGCTCACGAACATCCTGAGAGACAGCAGCCCGATCACGCTCAGCAGGGCGCCGATTACGACGGCCACGCCCCACAACCAGGCGACGCCGGCTACGTAGCCGGCCTCCCTG
>DATHUM010000334.1:0-6429 GCA_035462225.1 Jiangellaceae bacterium
GGACGACGTTGCGCGTGCTTCGATCGCCGAGGAGGCTTCCCGAGCAGCGATGAGCACCGCTGCAGCCGCCGAAGCGATGTTCCGCCTGGTTCACAGCCAAAAGCCCGGCCAGGCGTTTCGCGAGGCGGTCCTGCTTGACGCACATCGCGCCCTGCTGGAGCAGGATCCGCTTGAACGCCGCTACGCGGGCAAGTATCGCGAAGTCCAGAACTGGATCGGTGGCAGCGACTTCAGCCCTCGCAACGCCGTCTACGTCCCGCCGCCGCCGGAGGACCTCAGGCGGCTGATGGCCGACCTCACGCAATTCGTGAACCGTGACGACCCGTCGCCGGTGGCTCAGGCGGCGATCGCGCACGGTCAGTTCGAGGCGATCCATCCGTTCACCGACGGCAACGGCCGCATCGGACGCGGCCTCATTGCCGTCGCGCTGCGCCGGCGGGCCGTCACTCGCCAGGTCGTCGTGCCCGTGGCCGCAACCATGCTCGGAGATGTCAACCGCTACTTCGACGCGCTGATCGCCTATCGCAGTGGCGACGCGGGCACTCTAATCTCTTACCTGGCAGGCGCTGCCGAGGCCGCCACCATGGAGGCGTCGGTTTCGGCTCAGCGGCTGGGGGAGATGCCCCAGAAGTGGCGCGACCTAGTGCGGCCGCGGGCGGGGTCGTCGGCAGCCAAGCTCATCGACGGACTTGTTGCCACCCCGGTCCTCAACGCCCATATCGCCCAGCAGATGACAGGGTCAGCCGCTCCCCGCACGTACGAGGCGATCGATAAGCTCACCGCAGCCGGCGTGCTGAGAGAGATAACCGGGCGTGCCCGTAGCCGCGTCTGGGTCGCCTCCGATGTCGTCAATGAGATCGCCAGCCTGGACGAACGCATCGGCCGCCGAACCGAGCCTTCAACGCGTTGGTGGAGGTGAAGCAGCGAGCCTTCGAACGTGACTGCTAGCTGCATCTTTGCGAGTGTCCGAGGGGGGACTTGAACCCCCACCCCCTTTACGGGGACTAGCACCTCAAGCTAGCGCGTCTGCCTATTCCGCCACCCGGACATACACCTGCGACCAGTCCTGTCGCCGCGGCCAGGAAACTGTATCAAACTGGTTGGGGAGCCAGCCATGTCGATCACGATCGCACTCGCCGGAGACACCATGCTGGGCCGCACTGTCGGCCCGCGGGTGGCCACCGAGCGCTTCGAGCAGATCATCCACCCGGCGATCCGGGACATTTTTCTGGAAGCGGACGCCACCATCGTCAATCTCGAGTGCTGCGTTTCCGATCGTGGCCAGCCGTGGCGGCTGCCCGGCAAGCCGTTCTTCTTCCGCGCGCCACCGCGCGCCGCCGAGTTGCTGGCCTGGCTGGGAGTCGACTGCGCGAACCTGGCCAACAACCATGCGCTCGACTACGGTCCGCTGGCTCTGCGCGACACGAGGCAGCACCTCGGTAACGCCGGCGTGCTCACCGTCGGCGCGGGCGTCGATCACGAATCGGCTCGGACCTGGCGTACGATCGAGGCCGGCGGCCTCCGGATCGGCGTCCTCGGTGTGACCGACCACCCGCCGGCGTTCGCAGCAGGCCCTGATCAAGCCGGCGTGGCCTTCGCCGACCTGCCGCATGGTGTGCCGGACTGGCTGCGGCGCCAGGTCAAGGCGATGGTCGCCGCGGTCGACCTTGCCGTTGTAACCCCTCACTGGGGACCGAACATGACCACCGAGCCGCGTCCGTACGTCCGGACGGCGGCGCGGGCTCTCCGCGAAGCCGGAGCCGACCTGGTCGCCGGCCACTCCGCGCACGTCCCTCACGGCGTGTCCGGGCCGGTCCTGTACGACCTCGGCGACTTCGTCGACGACTATGCCGTCGACGAGCGGCTGCGCAACGACCTCGGACTCGTGTTCGTCGTGACGGTTGACGACGGCGTTCCGGCCGGTCTAGAGGTCATACCTATCGCGCTGGACTTCTGCTACACCCGGCCCGCGGACAAGTCCGAGTCCGAATGGCTTCAAAACCGGTTCGACGCCGCCTGCGCCGCCTTCGGGCACGAGGTCGGCCGCGCCCCGAACGGTCGCCTGACCGTCCGGCTACGGTGAGCCGCGCAAGTGGCGGTTGAACCACGCGGCCGCTCGCGTCGACACCGTTTCGAGCGTGCCGGGCTCATCGAACAAATGCGTGGCGCCGTCGACGATGCTGAGCTCGGTCTCGCAGCGCATCGCACTCTGGGCCTCACGGTTGAGGCCGAGCACCACGTCGTCGAGGCTTCCGACGATCAGGAGCGTCGGTGCCGTGACATCCGGCAGTCGAGGTGCGGCGAGGTCGGGCCGGCCACCCCGCGAGACGATCGCACCGACGTTCACACCGGGTTCGGTCGATGCCCACAGCGCGGCCGCAGCGCCGGTGCTGGCGCCGAAGAGGCCGACGGCCAGGCCGCCGGTCACGCTATGAGATCGCGTCCAGCCGACTGCTCCGACGACGCGGGCGGCCAGCAGTTCGATGTCGAAGACATTCTGCCGGTCGGTGGCCTCGTCCTCGGTCAGCAGGTCGAACAGCAGCGTGCCCAGGCCCGTGGCTTGCAAGGCTTCTGCGACCTGAACGTTGCGTGGGCTGAGCCGGCTGCTGCCGCTACCGTGCGCGAACACCACTACGCCGGCCGCCGCCGCCGGAACCGTGAGGCTGCCGGACAGTTCTACGCCGCCGGACCTGATCCGGACGTCCTCGCTGGCGACCTGACGCGCTAACGCCTCGTCGAGCAGGGCTACGACCTGTTCGTCACTTGTCTGACGGAAGTCGTCGTACCACTGCCCGATCGAGGACAACCAGGCCGGCTGTTCGACGACCACCACCTCGTCGGCGACCCGGCTCAACGACCGAACGGTGTCCGGCGGAGCCACCGGCACGGCGAGCACGATGTGCTCGGCACCCTGCTCGCGCGCCACTTCGCAGGCGGCTCTGGCGGTCGCTCCCGTGGCAATGCCGTCGTCGACGATCACCGCTGTCTTGCCCTTGAGCGACACGCGCGGCCGGTCACCGCGGAAGCGCTTGCTGCGCCGCTCGAGCTCTCGTCGCTCGTCGGCCTCGGTGGCTGCAAGATCGGCGTCCGATACGCTCACCAGCCGAAGGACTTCGTCATTGAGGACCCGGACGCCGTCCTCACCGATCGCCCCCATTGCCAGCTCACGCTGGAACGGCACGCCGAGCTTACGGACCACCAGCACGTCCAGCGGCGCGCCCAAGCTGGCGGCCACCTCCGAGGCCACTGGAACGCCGCCGCGGGGGAGGCCGAGCACGACAACGTCCTTGCCGCGCAGATGCCCCAGGCGGGCCGCCAGCCGGCGGCCTGCCACGGTGCGATCTGGGAAAGCCATTTGAACCTCTGGCTAGATCGTCCCGCGACAGACGCCGCAAGGCAACCGCCTACTGGTCCCAGGTGTAGGAGACATCTTCGAGCACCGGCCGCTTGGGAACCCTCCCGTCTCCGGACGAGCGTCCGGCCAGCCGCCGCTGAATCCACGGTCCGAGGTAGGAGTAGGCCCATCGCGCGTCCGCTCCCCGGCTGCGGAGCCAGGACGCCGCCTTGGCCTCAGGCAACGAGAGCCAAGTGGGTTCTTCCGGCCAGCCGAGCGCTTCGACTACGTGCGCAGCCACCCGTCGGTGACCCAGTGAGCTCAGGTGCAGGCGGTCGGCGCTCCACGCTGCCGGATGGGCGAGGCCGGGGTCCGAGAACATGTCGATCACGTGAGCGCCCTGCCGCGTACCGACCTCGAGGACCGCATCGTTCATGGCCACGATCCGGTCGTACAGCACCCGCTTGAGCGGTAGGCGCTGGGACAGATCCGCGAAGCGAAAGAGAACCACGTCCGCTCCGGATTCGCGAAAGGTCTGGACCATTGCGTCGAAGCGATCCATCATCCGGTCCAGGTCGAAGCCGGGACGCAGCGCGTCGTTGCCTCCCGCCGCGAAACTCACCAGGTCAGGCCCCATCTCCAGGGCGGCCGGAACCTGCTCGGCCAGCACCCGGTGGAACCGGCGGCCACGGATCGCCAGGTTCGCGTACTGCAGACCCGGCGAACGCCGGGCCAGCGATGCGGCCACGAGGTCGGCCCAGCCCCGGAGCGTGCCGTCCGGCAGTTCGTCTCCGACGCCTTCGGTGAAGCTGTCGCCGATCGCGACGAACCTGCGCCACGCAGGACGCGCAGGCCCGACTGGTGCTTGCATGCCCAGCATTGTGGAGGATGGGCCTATGACCGCACCTGACCGGGAGGTTGTCGACCTCTGCCGCGAGCTGATCCGCATCGACACCTCCAACTACGGCGACGACACCGGGCCGGGAGAACGCAAGGCCGCCGAGTACGTCGCCGAGCAGCTCACCGAGGTCGGCCTCGAGCCGGCGGTGTACGAGGCGGCGCCAGGGCGAGCCTCCGTCGTCGTCCGGCTTGACGGCTCGGATCCCGCGCGCACCGACGCCCTGCTGATCCACGGACACCTGGACGTGGTGCCGGCCGACGCCGCCGACTGGACCCACGACCCGTTCTCGGCCGAGCTCGCCGACGGTTGCATCTGGGGTCGGGGAGCGGTGGACATGAAGGACATGGACGCGATGATCCTGTCCGTGATCCGCGACCGCACGCGGTCGGGACGGGTACCCGCTCGACCGATAGTGCTGGCGTTCCTGTCCGACGAGGAGGCCGGAGGCCTCCTCGGTGCCCACTGGTTGGTCGACAACCATCCCGAGCTGTTCGAGGGCTGCACGGAGGCTATCGGTGAAGTCGGCGGGTTCAGCCTCAGCGTGCACGACGACCTGCGGCTCTACTTGATCGAGACGGCGCAGAAGGGCATCGAATGGATGCGCTTGACGGTCACCGGCACCGCCGGGCACGGCTCAATGGTCAACGACGACAACGCGGTCACCGAGCTGAGCGAAGCGGTGGCCCGCCTCGGCCGGCATGACTGGCCGCTGCGCATCACCCCCACCGTACGGGCCTTTCTCGACGGCGCGTCGGAGGCGTTCGGCGTCACGCTCGACCCGGAGGATCCCGAGCAGCTGGTCGCGACCCTCGGGTCGGTCGCGAAGATCATCGGAGCGACGCTGCGCAACACCACCAACCCGACCATGCTCAAGGCCGGCTACAAGCACAACGTCATCCCCGGCAAGGCAGAGGCGTATGTCGACGGCCGGATGTTGCCGGGGCATGTGGAGGAGTTTCACGCGACGGTGGACGAGTTGCTGGGTCCGAACGTCTCCCGGACGAGCCTGGTGTCCGACATTCCGGTCGAGACCACGTTCGACGGCCCGCTCGTGGAGGCGATGCAGGCGGCGCTCGTCGCGGAGGACCCGGGGGCTCGCGCGATTCCGTACTGCCTGTCCGGGGGCACCGATGCCAAGGCGTTCAGCAAGTTAGGTATCCGGGCATTCGGGTTCTCCCCGCTGCGGCTGCCACCGGAACTCGACTTCGCCGGCATGTTCCACGGCGTCGACGAGCGGGTGCCAACGGACGGACTGCGGTTCGGCGCCCGCGTGCTGGATCGTTTCCTCGATCTCGCGTGAATGGGCGGCTAGACCGTGGGAGGGATACGAAGGATCTTGCGGCGTAAGGTGACCCGGCGCGTTCCGTCGGGGTAGAGCCGCAGGCGGGCGAGTTCCCAGCGGCCGTACTCGGCGTGGTCGGTCAATAATCGGCGGGCTGCGCCGCGGGAAGTGCCGCGCGGGAGGGTGAAGTGCTGGAACTCGTACTCGAACCGCTGCGCGCTTCGTACCGTAGTCACCGCCATCGGCAAATGGTGCCATGCCGATCGGAGTACGGTCATGCTCGTGACAGTCACCCCACCGGACGACACGGATCTGCGAGAACTCTTCGACGACCTGGTCGCCGCCTTGACGAGCCATTTCCACGCGGTGCGGAACCGGCGGGACGAGGCCGACCCGCAGGTTCAGGCCGCCTATACCCGGCTCCGCTCTGCCGCCGAGCGGTATGACGACATGCTTTTCGAGCTGACCGGTGAGGTGACCCCGTGGGAGTTCCCGGAGGGTCCGCCCGCGGACGTCGAGTACGAGGACCGTGGCGCCGCGCCGGACGCCGTCACCGTAATGGTGCGGCGCGACTACGGCATCGCCGACCCGGCCGGGTTGCTGCTGGCCGGCCGCGAAGCATACGCCGACCTCTACCCGGGCGACCCGCCCGAGGCCGCCGTGGCGGACGTCAGCCATCCGGGCCGGGCGCTCTACCAGCTACTGCACGCGTACGGCGTGGATGGGCTGGACAACAGGGCGGAGAACGCCGGCCTGGCGCCACACGGTGGCACCGTGTGGGTCCAGGGCCTGGCGCCTGGCGATGCCGAGACGCTGGTCGACGACCCGTTCGGGGTAGCGGACGAGGACTTGCTCATCTACCGCTTGGACGAGGTCATCGGACCCGACGACGACCCCACCCCTCGCTGATCA
>DATHUM010000335.1:0-4548 GCA_035462225.1 Jiangellaceae bacterium
TGGGTGTGCTGCTGGACCACCTGGTGCCCGGATCGAAGGAAAGCCGGATCGCCGCGGAGGTCGCCGGTGCGCGGCACGTGATGGTCCTCGGCCATCCCTACGTCGACATCTGGCAGGCCGTCCGCCCGTCGGTGCTGGGCCTTTCCGCCTGGCCCGACGTCCCGAAGGGACTGCCCTGGAAAGAAGGGGTCCTTCGGGCCGCCGGATGGCCGCTCGACACGGCGGCGGCATGGCGTCACATCCTCGGCTCGGTGCGCACGTACGCCGATCTCGAGCCCGCGCTGCTCGGCCGGGTCGAGGAGTTGATCGACTTCGTGACGGCACAGTGACGGGGACGATGCCGGCCGAGGAGCGGGCTTGCGAAGATCAAGTGGTCACGACACGCCGAGCCGATGCACGTGCTTTCGGCGTGTCGTGACCACCTGATCTTGCTTAGACTCGCTGAACCCCTAACCGACCAGGTGGCGCACGACGGCGTCGGCGAGCAGCCGGCCGCGACGGGTGAGCACGAGCCGTCCCCCGGCATACCGGTCCGCGTCGACGAGCCCGTCAGCAAGGATCTCGGCCGCGGCCGCTCGCCCAGGGTCGTCGAGTACCGCCGCGTCCAGCCCGTCGGCCAGCCGGATCTCGAGCAGAACCCGCTCGACGCGGCGCGTCTCGGCGTCGAGCACTTCGCGGGCGTGGGCGGGGCTCTCGCCGGAGGACAGCCGCGCGGCCCAGGCAGCCGGGTGCTTGACGTTCCACCACCGGGTGCCCCCCACGTGGCTGTGCGCGCCCGGCCCGATCCCCCACCAGTGCCCGCCGGTCCAGTACAGCTCGTTGTGCCGGCACCGGGCGGCGGCGGACGTCGCCCAGTTCGACACCTCGTACCAGCCAAAACCGGCCTTTGTCAACATGTCGTCGGCGGACTCGTACTTGTCCGCGAGATCGTCGTCGTCCGGCGCCGGGAGCTCTCCGCGGCGGATCCGGGCCGCCAGGCGGGTGCCCTCCTCGACGATCAAAGCGTAGGCGCTGACGTGGTCGGGGCCGGCGTCGATCGCGGCGTCGACACTGGTCCGCCAGTCGTCCAGGGTCTCCCCCGGCGCGCCGTAGATCAGGTCGAGGTTTACGTGGTCGAATCCGGCTTTACGCGCCTCGGCCGTCGCCTCGGCCGGGCGCCCCGGGGTGTGGACGCGGTCGAGAACCGCCAGCACATGTGGACGGGCGCTCTGCATGCCCAGCGACACGCGGGTGAAGCCGGCATCGAGCAACCCGTCGAACCACGCGGGACCAGCCGATTCGGGGTTCGCCTCGGTGGAGATCTCCACCTCGGGCGCGAGCCCGAACTCGTCGCGGACAGCCCTGACCACCCGACCGAGGTCGGCCGCCGGCAGCAGGCTCGGCGTCCCGCCACCGACGAAGATCGTAGACACGGGGACGTCCTTCGTACCGAGCACACGGCGAGCCAGCCGGAGTTCGGCGATGGCACCGTCTGCCCAAGACGCGCGGGACGCGCCCGGATCCGAACCCAGCTCGCCGGCGGTATAGGTGTTGAAATCGCAGTACCCGCACCGGGTGGTGCAGAACGGCACGTGCAGGTAGATGCCGAATGGCCGGGTACCGAACTCGGCCAGGGCACCAGGCGGCAACGCGCCGTCAGCCGGCGGTGGGGCGCCGTCGGGCAAGGTGGAGGGCACACGTCATTGTGCCTCAGCTGGGCCGCCCACCAGGTTCGTCGGTGCCGTACCACCCGCACGCGCCTGGTACGGCACCGAATGATCACGTTCAGCAGGTTCGTCAGTGCTCCAACAGGCGCACGCGCCTGGTACGGCACGGCTGCGCATGCCGAACGTGATCGAACGGCTAGGCGGACTCGTACATGGAGTCGAGGATGTTCATGTACTTCTGCTCGACCAGCTTGCGCTTGACCTTCATGCTCGGTGTCATGTCGCCGTCCTCGACGGTGAGGTCGTGCTGCAGGATCTCGAACTTCTTGATCGTCTCCCACCGCTCGAGGCGAGCGTTGAGCTCGTTGATATAGCCCTGCACCATGTCGCGGACCTCCGGCAGCGCGACCAACTCCTCGTACGACTCGCCCGAGTGGTTGTGCTGTTCGGCCCACGTCTCCATGGCGTCCGGGTCGAGTGTGATCAGGGCGGTCACGTAGTTGCGCTTTTCGCCGTGCACGACGATCTGGCTGGCATACGGGCAGACTGCCTTGAAGACGATCTCGATCTTCTGCGGGGCGACGTACTTGCCGCCGGAGGTCTTGATCAGGTCCTTCTTGCGGTCGGTGATCCGCAGGTAGCCGTCGACCATCTCGCCGATGTCGCCGGTGCGGAACCAGCCGTCCTCGGTGAGAACTTCAGCGGTCTGCTCGGGCAGATTGTGGTAGCCGCGCATCACGCCGGGTCCCTTCAGCAGGACCTCGCCGTCGTCGGCGATCTTGATCTCGGTTCCCGGCACCGGCGGGCCGACCGTGCCGAACCGGTTGGCGTGCGGCAGGTTCACGACCGAGGCCGCGCTCGTCTCGGTTAGCCCATAGCCCTCGAGCACCAGCACCCCGGCCGCGTGGAACCACTCGGCGATGTCCTTGGACAGCGCCGCCGCCCCGCTGACGAAGAACCGGATTCGGCCGCCGAACCGGTCACGAATCTTGCTGAACACCAGCTTGTCCGCCAGGCGATGCTGGATCGCGAGCAGTCCGCTGGGCTCCTTGCCCTGCTGGCGCAGCTTGGACACCTGCCGGCCGACGCCGAACGCCCAGCTGAAGATCTTGGCCTTGGCGCCGCCTTCGGCCTGCACTCCCGTCGTCACCCGGGCGTGCACCTTCTCGAATATCCGCGGCGCGCCGGCCATGAAGGTCGGCTTGACGACGCCGAGGTTGTCGACGATGCGGTCCAGGTTGCCGTCGACCGCCGAGGCGAACCCGACGCGCAGCTGGACGGCTTCGAGCGCCTTGCCGAACGAGTGCGACAGTGGCAGCCACAGGTACTGCAGGTCATCGACGGCAAGGATCTTCACCGCGTCGACGGCGACACCCACGTAGACCCAGCTGTCATTCACCAGCCGGACTCCCTTGGGGCGGCCAGTGGTTCCGGACGTGTAGATCAGCGTTGCCAGCTGCTCCGGCCCGATCGCGGCGACGGCGCCGTCGACCGCGGACGGGTTGGCTGCAAGGTGCGCCCTGCCCAGCTCTTCCAGCTCGGTGAGCGTTATGACGAGATCGCCGTCGCCATCGCCGTCGAACACCACGATCTTGATCAGGTCATCCAACTTCGCCCGGTTCTCCATGACTTTGGCGACCTGAGTGGCGTCCTCGGCGAAGACCACGCGCGAGTTGGAGTCGGCCAGGATGTACCCGACATCGTCGGCAGCGGTGTTCGGATACACCGTCGTGGTCGCCGCACCTGCGCAGTTGATGGCCAGATCGGCGAGGATCCACTCGAGGCGGGTCGAGCTGGCGATCGCCACCCGCTGCTCGGCTTCGATACCCAGCGAGATGAGCCCGGCGGCCAGCGCCCACACCCGGTCCTTCGTCTCGGCCCAGGTCAACGAAGCCCAGCCGTCGTCAGCGGGGTACCGGTAGGCCTCACGATCAGGAGTGGCCTCGACCCGGTCGAGGAACATCCGACCCACCGAGGCGGGACGGTTCTTCACAGCATCGAGAAGCTCGGGCATGGCAGTCATTGATTCCTCCACGTCGAGGACAAGTGGTGAAAGAGGCCCCGTGGCAGGAACGTTAGAGGGCGACGGCGCCTTTACGAAATGGTACGTGCACAACTGTGTCCAAATTGTGCATTCACAATATCTCGATGACGCCGGTCGTCGGCGCTGCTATCGCTTCGTCGTCTGGCCACCGGCGGTGTCGGATGACAGGGCCGCGATGAAGGCCTCCTGCGGCACTTCGACCCGGCCGACCATCTTCATCCGCTTCTTGCCTTCCTTCTGCCTCTCCAGCAGCTTGCGCTTGCGGGTGATGTCGCCGCCGTAGCACTTGGCCAGGACGTCCTTGCGGATCGCCCGGATGGTCTCGCGGGCGATGATCCGCGAGCCGACGGCGGCCTGGATCGGCACCTCGAACTGCTGGCGCGGGATGAGCTCCCGCAGCCGGGCCACCATGGCCACCCCGTACGCGTACGCCTTGTCCTTGTGCACGATCGCGCTGAAGGCGTCAACGGTGTCGCCGTGGAGCAGGACGTCGACCTTGACCAGGTCGGCCTCCTGCTCGCCGGTGGGCTCGTAGTCGAGGCTGGCGTACCCGCGGGTGCGCGACTTCAGCGCGTCGAAGAAGTCGAAGACGATCTCGGCCAGCGGCATCGTGTAGCGCAGCTCGACGCGGTCCTCGGACAGGTAGTCCATGCCCAGGAGCGCGCCGCGACGGGACTGGCACAGCTCCATGATCGCGCCGATGTAGTCGCTCGGCGCCAGCACGGTGGCCCGGACGACGGGTTCGTACACGGTCGCGATCTTGCCGGTCGGGAACTCGCTGGGATTGGTGACGACGTGCTCGACGCCGTCTTCCATGACCACCGGGTACACGACGTTCGGAGCCGTGGAGATCAGGTC
>DATHUM010000336.1:0-4362 GCA_035462225.1 Jiangellaceae bacterium
GGAATTCGCCGCCGAAGATGAACGAGGACAGGTACGTTCCGACGATCGGGATGGCGACTATGCCACCTTCGACCACGCGCAGGCCCGTCCCCGACAGAAGGTCGTCCGGCAACCCGTGCCCGGTGTAGCCGCCGACGATACCCAGCACCAGGAGACCAAGGCCGACCAGCCAGTTGAGCTTGCGGGGCGTGCGGAAGGCACCGGTGAAGAAGACGCGCAGCAGGTGCACCGACATGGCGGCGATGAATACGTGCGTCGCCCAGTAGTGGACCTGACGCATCAGCAGGCCACCGCGGACCTCGAAGGACAGCGCGAGAGTCGACGCATACGCCCCGGAGACGACCACACCCTGCATGGGCGCATATGTGCCGTCGTACGTGACAGGTGTCATCGACGGCTCGAACCACAGGGTCAGGAAGACGCCGGACAGGATTATGACCACGAAGCTGAACAGCGCGATGTGGCCGAGCCAGAACGACCAGTGGTCGGGAAAGGCCCTGCCCGCATTGCGCTTTCCCCAACGACTCGTCGCGATCCCCCGGTCGACGAAATCGACCAGCCCTCCGGCGCCTCTGAGTGCCCAGTTGCGGCTCTGCTTCGTAGGAACCTGTGCAGACTTCGTCATGCTTCGCGCTCCCAATAACCAGGTCCGACCGCTTCGGTGAAGTCGCTTTGCGCCACCAGGAATCCGTCCTCGTCGACTGCGAGTGGTAGTTGGGGCAGCGACCGGGTGGCCGGGCCGAAGACAACCGCACCGTTGTCCGATAGATCGAATGTCGCCTGGTGACAGGGGCACAGCAGGTGATGCGTCGTGCGCTCGTAGAGGCTGACCGGACAGCCCACGTGAGTGCAGATCTTGGAGTAGGCGATGATGCCGTCTACCTGCCAGTTCTCCCGCCCCTGCGCGGGAGTCACTTCCTCCGGCTGCATTCGAACCAGCACGACCGGCGCCTTGGCGCGCTCATTCATTCGCGCCGGTCCCTGCTCGGGCAGGTCGAGGAAGCTGGCAGGCATCACGTTCACCATCTCCCCTACCTGGAGGTCGGACGCTCGAATGGGCCGGTAGCTCTGGTCGGTCAGCAGCCGGACGCCCTCCGCCCAGGCGGTCTGCGCGCGCCTCCTGCTCGCATCCGGATCGAAACCACGCAGGGCAAGCACGGCCGGAAGCGGTAGCAGGGCAAGAGCGCCGAGGGCCGCGTTGCGGATCAGCGGGCGACGCCCCAACCTGCGGCCCGCCGGACCCTCGCCGAAGCCGTTCTGCGGCAGGCCGCCGGCGACGGTGTGCTCAACGATCGGGTTGTCCGTCATGAGCACACGCGACCAGCGCACCAACCCGACGCCGGCGAGCAGCAGTGCGACACCGATCGTTAGGCCGAGCACGAGGTTGGATACCTGAAGGTTGCCGAGGCCGGCCCCGCTGCTGCCGGCCGTGTCGGCAAAGCCGATGTAGAAAGCAACCGATGCGACGACGAACACCGCCGCAACGGCCAACGCGCCGGCTACCTCTCGGGTTGCCCGCTGGCCTGCCTGGGGAGCGAAATCGCCGAGCCGCTGGTCGACGTCCCGAGACGCGGGAGCCCGGTCGGGGTGGTCGCTTGCGGGCACCGTGCGTCCCGTCACTCTGGCCGGTTGAGGACTCGTCGGATCCGCGTCCCCTTGGTAGACCGGTGGGCGGTTCGGGCGCGAGCGTGGCGAAGAGAAATCGGTCATGGCCTCGTCGAACATCTCTGTGGGTGTTGTCGTCTCACTAACTACGACGACGCAACCCACACCAGATGTGACATCAGGCCGCCCTGGGGCTAGTCGGCAAGGCCCTTCCTGGCGAAGTCGACCGCCTCCCTGAGCAGTTGCGCCCACAGCTTTCGATCGACGGTGGACACCGACACCCATTCACGAAACGTGCGGCCGTTCGGCGCGAACGGATCGCCGGCGCCGCTTTCGATCAGATCCGCCACTCGCTCCCGCGGCAACTTCACCACGAGCGTGCCGGCATGCTTGTCATAGCTGGCGAGGAACCGGCCGGCCAACCGGACGCATGGGTAGCCCATCATCGTCGAGCGCCCGACCGCCGGGTCGTAGAGAAGGTCGTCGGTGAGCTCGTCGTAAAGCGCCCACGGATCATCCCCGCCGGTGGGTTCCGACGGGGACGCGCCGCCCTTCGTGTCTCGCGCCATCAGGCCGCCGGCGGGGAGAACACGCCGAACAGATTGCCGGCCGGGTCGCGCACGTAGGCGAACTTAGGACCACCCGGGCCGGGCTCGAGTTGCTTGCTCACCACCGACCCGCCCAGACCCTCGGCCGTCGTGCAGGTGGCTGCTACGTCGGCGACGAGGATGTAGAAGACAGCGTGGTCGGGCTGCTGACCGCCGGTGTTAGCGATGCCGCCCATCGGTGCGTCGGCGCCGCTCGCCGTGATGTTGCGATAGTCCATGCCGCCGGCGGCGGCCGCCGGGTCGGCCGCGAACGACCAGTCGAATAGCTCGCCGTAGAACTTCTGGGCGCCGTCGGGGTCGCTGGTGGCGACCTCGAACCAGGCCAGGGTGCCGGGTGCTGGGCTCGTCATGGGTGTCTCCTCCTCCTGGAATCGCCCGTCGGACGGCGGGCTGCACCCACTGTCACTCGGCTTCGCGACAGCCCTATGTCGGTGTTTCTCGGCGATTTTGCGTGCCTCATGGCCAACCCGGGATCTTCGTGATCAAGCCGTCGACGAGCGGCTCCGGAGTGGGGCGCTCTGGTCGCGGGCCGGGAGGAGTCCGCTCGGCGGCGGTGATGCGGTCCATCCGGAAGACCCGGTCGTCGCGGCGGAGGTGACACCAGGCCGTGAGGTAGGAGCCGTTCGGCCCCACGACCACGTGCTGCGGCTCGACTATGCGGGTGGTCTCAACTCCGCCGGTGTCGATGTAGCGGATTCGCAGCACCTCGTTCTGGCGCACAGCCCTCCAGATGATCTCGGCGATCTCGGCGTCGGGGCCGGGCACTGGTTGCACGAGCAGCCGCACCGTCTCGGCCGTCGACCGTGCCTCACGCACGGCTCGCTCGGGCATGGCCGCCACGATCTTGTTCAGCGCGCTGCGCGCGTCGCGGGCCCAGAGCACGTGCTCGGACCGGCTGAGCGCCACCGCCACCGCCGCGGCCTCCTGCGGCGTGAAGTTGAGCGGCGGTAGCGTCATGGAGCGATCTAGGACGTAGCCGCCGCGCCGCCCCTGCCGACTCGAAAGCGGCACGCCTGCCTGCCCCAGCGCGCTCAGGTCGCGCTCAATGGTGCGGACGCTGACCTCGAAGTGCTCCGCCAGCTGCCTCGCTGTACGGCCGCGTGACCCCGCTGCCCGCAACTCCTCGACCAAGGCGTACAGCCGATCGATCCGGTTCATGACTGGAGGCTAGCTTCAGCCGGTGACAATGACCTTCGGCATCTCACGGCCCGCCCGACAGGCTGACATGAACGCTAGTCGAGTAAGGCGTGTTGCAGGCTGTCGGCGAGCCAGTCTTCGTACTGCTCGTCAGTCCACGCGTGGGTTACCACGAGACTGTCGTAGGTAGCCATGGAGCCCAAGGTCACGATGATGTCGGCGGCTCGCTCGGGGGTGAGTCCGGTCCGCAGTGCGCCTCGGTCGGCCAGTAGCCGGGCGAACCGGGTCAGCCCCGCATGCCGCTGGGCGTCTTGCCGCTGCTGGAGCCGGCGCAGCTCGGGTTCGGATACGGCCGCCGCTTCGAGCACGCGCAACAGCGGACCCACCCGTGACCAGATACCCGGCTGGGTGTGGGCGTAGAGCCGCAGCTGACGGTGCGGGTCCGGCTCATCGATCACGGCCCGGATGGCGGGTCTTTCCTCCACCGGAACGGCGGCACGCGCGCTGCCACTTGCCACCGCGGCGGTGACCGCCGCCTCCAGCAGGCCGGCCTTTCCCGGAGCAGCCCGATACACGGTCTGCAACGCCACACCGGCTTCCGCGGCGATCATGGGGATGGTCGCCCCGGCATAGCCATGCTCGAGGAACGCCTTGGTCGCGGCGGCCACAACCCTGGCTCGGGTCTCGGCCGCCCGGCGCCGGCGGCCGGACGCGTCGTATCTGCGCTTAGGTCTTGTGGTCTCGGACATTAAGTAGAATGATAGTGTCACGAATATTGGAGAGGGCGCCAGACGCGCCGATAGGGGGAACCATCATGGCCACCGACGACAACAAGGCTGTCGCCCGGCGAGTGCTCGAAGAGATCTTTCCAGCCAACGACGTGGCCGCGCTGCGCGATGTGATCAGTGACCAGTTCGTCAACCACGAAGCCCCTCCCGGCACACCCCCGGGTCTGGGCGGGATCACAATGTTCATGCACATGCTCAACGAGGCGTTCACCGACCAGCGGTGG
>DATHUM010000337.1:0-2969 GCA_035462225.1 Jiangellaceae bacterium
TGTGGACCCGAACCCGCGGATCATCGCGGAGAAGCTCGTCGACCCCAGCGCACTCGTCATGGGCCAGACCGCCGAGAACCTGCACGACCGGTATCCCCACCTCACCAAGGAACGGGCCGACGTGTTCGCCGCGGCGAGCCAGGCCAAGCTGGCCAAGGCGTACGCAGATGGAAAGATCCAGCAGCACCTCGTCCCCGTGGCCACGCGCAGCGCCGAGAAGGGCTGGGGCCTCGCAACGGCCGACGAGCCGCCACGGCCGGGCACGACGGTCGAGGGCCTCGCGAGCTTGAAGACCCCGTTCCGCCCGCACGGCCGGGTGACCGCGGGCAACGCGGCGGGGCTCAACGACGGCGCGACGGCGTGCCTGCTCGCGTCCGCCGATGCCGCGGCCGAGCTGGACCTACCGGTCAGAATGCGGCTGGTGTCCTACTCCTTCGCGGGGGTCGAGCCCGAGGTGATGGGTGTGGGGCCGATTCCGGCCACAGAGAAGGCGCTGGCCAAGGCCGGACTGACGATCGACGAGATCGGCTTGATCGAGATCAACGAGGCGTTCGCCGTGCAGGTCCTGGCGTTCCTTGAACATTTCGGCATCCCCGACGACGACCCGCGGGTCAATCCGTTCGGCGGAGCCATCGCGCTGGGGCATCCGTTGGCGTCCTCCGGCGTGCGGCTGATGGCCCAGCTGGCCCAGAGCTTCGCAGACCATCCGGAGGTCCGGTACGGCATCACCACGATGTGCGTCGGAATCGGCATGGGCGGCACCGTGGTGTGGGAGAACCCGCTGCACCCGGCCTACAAGTCCGACGAGTTCGAGGAGGCGGCCTGATGTCCAGCCCCGATTTGACCGGCGCGTACCCGGACGAAGTCGTCACCCGAGCCCTCGTGCAGTTCGCCGACCTGCCCCTCGGTGCCGGTAAGGCCGCACTCATCACCCTCGACAACGGTCACGACCACACCAGGCCCAATACGCTCGGCCCGGCCAGCCTGGCTGAGCTCGACCGCGCGCTCGACACGGCATTCGGCGAGCCCGGCGTCGCGGCGGTCTGCCTCACCGGCAAGCCGTTCATTCTCGCTGCCGGCGCGGACCTCAATGGCGTCGCGCTCGTCACCGATGTCGAACAGGCTCGCGAGCTCGGCCGGGTGGGCCACCGGGTGTTCGCCCGGCTCGGCGACGCGCCGGTTCCGACGTTCGCGTTCATCAACGGTCTCGCGCTCGGCGGCGGCCTGGAGCTCGCATTGCACTGCACGTATCGCAGCGTCCTGGACACCGCCCAGGGCATCGCGCTGCCCGAGACGTTCCTGGGGCTGGTGCCGGGGTGGGGTGGAACGTGGCTACTGCCAAATCTCATCGGCGCGGATCATGCCGTCAGGGTGATCGTCGAGAACGCGCTCAACCAGAACCAGATGCTCCGCGGCGTGCAAGTTGCGGATTTGGGCATCGCGGATGTGATGTTCGGTGGCGCGGACTTCATCGAGCAGTCGCTGAGCTGGGCTGCGCGGGTGGTGCGCGGCGACGTGGAGGTCGCGCGCCCGGAGGTGGACAGGTCCGAGCAGGTATGGCAGGCCGCGATCGCCCGCGGGCGCGCGGCGGCGGACGGCAAGGTTCACGGCGTTGCGCCGGCCCCGTACCGAGCCCTCGAGCTGATCTCAGCGGCCCGCACGTCCACCCGTGATGAGGGCTTCGCGGCCGAGGACGACGTCTTGGCCGAACTCATCATGAGCGAGGAGTTCCGGTCTGGCGTCTACGCGTTCGACCTGGTGCAGCGGCGGGCAAAGCGGCCGGCCGGGGCGCCGGATAAGTCGCTTGCCCGCGAGGTGACCAAGGTGGGCATCGTCGGTGCCGGGCTGATGGCCAGCCAGCTCGCGCTGCTGTTCGTGCGCCGGCTCGAAGTGCCGGTCGTGATGACGGACCTCGATCAGGACCGCGTCGACAAGGGCGTGGGTTACGTGCACACGGAGGTCGACAAGCTGCTGGCCAAGGGCAGGGTTTCGCAGGACAAGGCGAACCGGCTCAAGGCGCTGGTGAGCGGCTCGGCGGACAAGTCCGTATTCGCCGACGCCGACTTCGTGCTCGAGGCCGTGTTCGAGGAGATGAAGGTCAAGCAGCAGGTCTTCGCCGAGCTGGAGGCCATCGTCTCTCCAGAGTGTGTGCTCGCGACGAACACATCCTCGCTGTCGGTCTCGGAGATGGCCGCGGAGCTGGAGCATCCCGAGCGGGTCGTCGGATTCCACTTCTTCAACCCGGTGGCGCTGCTCCCGCTGCTCGAGATCATCCGGGCCGAGCGCACCGACGATGCGACGCTCGCCACCGCGTTCGCGGTCGGCAAGGCGCTGAAGAAGTCCTGTGTGCTGGTCAAGGACGCGCCCGGCTTCGTGGTGAACCGGATCCTGACCCGGCTGATGGGTGAGGTCACTCGCGCCGCGGATGAGGGTACGCCGATCGAGGTGGCCGACCGTGCGCTGGCGCCGCTCGGCCTGCCGATGTCGCCGTTCGTACTGTTGCAGCTGGTCGGGCCCGCGGTCGCGCTGCATGTGGCCGAGACGATGCACGAGGCCTTCCCGGACCGGTTCACGGTTTCGGACAACCTGCGCCGGCTGGTCGAGGCCGGTAAACCCGGGATCTGGTCATGGAACGAAAAGGGCCGGCCGTACCTGGCCGAGGACACCGCGGCGCTGTTCGAGCAGGGCGACACCGCGCTGACCGAGGACGAGGTTCGCGAGCGGGCGCTGTCGGCGGTAGCGCAGGAGATCAAGCTGATGCTCGACGAAGGCGTAGTGGCCGAGGTCCAGGACGTCGATCTGTGCCTGCTGCTCGGTGCCGGCTGGCCGTTCCACCTCGGCGGTATCAGCCCCTACCTAGACCGCACTGGTGTCAGCGAGAAGGTCACCGGCTCGCGCTTCTTGCCGCCCGGAGTTGCCAGCATCGCCGCCGGTTGATCACGTTCAGCAGGCGAGTACCTGCCGTACCA
>DATHUM010000338.1:0-8823 GCA_035462225.1 Jiangellaceae bacterium
CGGGCCGCTGCATGCCTGGCCGACGAGGTCGAGCAGGTTCTCGGGCCGGCGATGCGGCGCGAGCACTCCGGCGACGACGTCGTGCTGACCATCGCGGTCACCCACCAGGCCGCCTTCCGGCAGCGCCTGTACGGCCTCGGCGGCCGGGTAGAGGTACTCGGGCCGGATCGGGTACGGGCCTCGATCATCGCCGAGCTGTCGCATTTGGCGGGTGCGCCGTGATCGCGCCGCCTGGTTACGTAGAGCGGTTCGGCAGGGTGGCCCGGGCCTTGGCGATCTTGGTGGACTACCCGCAAGGAATCCGGCTCTCCCAGCTCGCTGCTCACCTCGGGACGACCGAGGACGGACTCAGGGAGGAGATTTGGGCCTACCACGTCACAGTCGACCAGCTCGCAGGCGGGAATCACGAGCCGGTGATCGAGTTCGTCGCCGGCCCGCGGGTGGGCTCTGAAGCCGACGAGGTCTCACCGGCCGACGCCCCGTGCGTTCGGCTTCGCGACGTCCGATCACTGTCTGGTATCGGCGCCAGGCTCTTTTCGTTCGGGCAGCTGGCTGCGGTTGCTGCGGCAGGACTGCGGCTGTGCGAAGAGGAGCCGGAGAACGACGTGCTCGCTGCCGCCCTGAATGTGGTCGCTGACTCGGTACTGGCCGGGGCGGTACCCAGTGGCACCGCGTGGCCGGAGGTGGTCGCCCGGCGGATCAGGCAGGCGGGGTCCGAGCGACGCCGCGTGCGAATCGTGTACGCGATGGCATGGAGGGCAGGCACCGTCGAGCGAGTAGTCGAGCCGTACCGGGTCATCCGCACCCGGCGAGGTTGGGAAGTCGACGCAGCGGTCGTCGGCCGGGACGGTGCGATCGCAACGTTCCTGGCGTCCGGCATCCTCACCTTAGAAGTACTGCCCGAGCGGTTCCGGCGACCACCCGACATCGACCACCGGATCGAGCGGCATCGACGGCCGACGGCGGTGGAGCTGGTCGTGCCGCACGACACTCGGTGGCTTGTCGAAGAGCACGCCGAGTCGGTCGACGTGCTCGACGACGACGAGGATCGGCTCAGGATCCGAGCACGCCTCGTGCCGCCTGTCGCCCCCCGGTTAGGGCTTGTGCTCCTCGCCGCCGGTCCGCACGCGCACGTGATCGATCCGGTGAATCTCCGGGGGGCCGGCCGCGACCTCGCCCGTGCCCTGCTCGCGCACCACGGGGGACGTTGACGGCGTGTTGGATCCGCTCAGTCGGCTGGCCGGACGTACTCGTTCTGCGACCGAACAACCGGATCGGGACGAGCCGGGTCGGTCGTCGGGTATCCGGTCTCGGATTGACCGGTCTCGTCGGAACCGCTGAAGCGCGTCCGGGCGGCGCCGACCGCGTCGCTGATCTTCTCCTGCACCTGCGGGACGGTCTTGCTGGCCGTCTCGCTGACGAAGTGCTCCGCCTCGCTGACCTTCTCCTGGACCCGAGGATCGTTCCACGCCTTGGTGGCGTTCTGCTTGATCTGCTCGTACCGTTCACGCCCGGCTCGGGTGCCGAATATGTATCCGACGGCAGCACCGGCCAGCAGCAGCAACTTGCCCTTCATGGCTCACGACTCCCTGGGTAGTAAGTCCCGACTACTTCGCTAAGACAGGTACCCGCTTACAGCGACAGGTATCGCGCCTGGCCAGCAATTCTCAACAGGCGTGGGCTCAGCCGGCCAGTCCCGCCGTCTTCGCGGCGCTGTCGGCAAGTGCCAGACCTGCCTCGGCGTATACGTGATAGACGGCTTCGGCCCCGTTGCGCCGCATGCGGTCGATCTGATCGGCATGCTGGACGACGGCCGCGATGGTTCCGGGGAAGTCTCGGCCGCGGAGTTCCGCGAGGGCGTTGAGGTTGCCGGCATGATGCGGCATCGCCAGCAGGATGAGGCGGACCGCATCCGAGAGGACGAGCTTGTCCCAGAAGTCGGAGTCGTCGGCGTCCCCTTCAACGATGTTGTAACCCTTGGCGCGTAGCTCGGCGACCCGGTCCGGATCGTTGTCGACGCCGAGCACGCGGCAGTCGTAGCCTTCCACCAGTCGGTCGTACGCACCAATGCCCACGCGGCCCATGCCAAGCACAACGGCACAGGCATCGTCCAGCTCGATCGGCCGGTCCGCCGGGTGCAGCTCACCGGGTTCGCGGTCGGGCAGCCGGCGCGCCAGCAGCCGGTAGATCGCTTCGTTACGGGCGTTGACGACCGCGCCGATGACGAAGCTGATGGCCACCGCCAGCGACAGCACGACGAGCCACTCCTCGTCCAGCCACCTCTCTGCGGTGGCGAGGGTGATCACAATGAGGCCGAACTCGGAGAAGTTCGACAGGCTGAGCGTGGCGAGGGTGGAGGTTCGGTGGCGAAGGCGGAAGCCGTGGAGAATCACCATGAACAGCACGCTCTTGATCGGGATGAGCGCGACCAGAATGAGTGCGAGGACGATGGTCTGGGCGGTCGGCAGCTCGGTCAAGCCGATGGATAGGAAGAACCCGACGAGCAGGAGTTCCTTGATGCCGAACAACGACTTGGACAGCGTTTCGGCGGCTGGGTGCGGCGCAAGGAGCATGCCGATGACGAGCGCGCCGAGATCACCCTTGAGGCCGAGCCACTCGAACAGTGCAAATCCCGGCACCAGGGCCAAGGTGACGCCGTACAGCATCTGCAGCTCGCCGTGACCGATCTTTGCCAGCAGGCGCTGCAGAACCGGAGCGAGCGGGATGAGCCCGATCAGCAGAACCGCGAACGGGCTCGGCAGCTCGCCGCTGGACGCCGCGATGAAGATCACGGCAAAGATGTCCTGCATGATCAGGATGCCGATGGCGATCCTGCCGTACATAGAGCTCGTATCGCCGCTGTCGTCCAGCAGTTTCACCGCGAATACGGTGCTCGAGAACGACAACGCGAAGCCGATGACGAGGAGGTTGTCCCAGCTGGATCCGGCCAGCAGGGCGATTCCGCTGAGCTTGAGCAGCGTGAGCAGCCCGAGCATGAGCGCGGTCGAACCGGCCATGTGCAAGCTCGCCGTACCCCATACTTCCCTGCGTAGCAGCGTCCGGGCGTTGAGCTTGAGTCCGATCGTGAAGAGCAGGATCGTCACGCCGATGTCGGCGATCAGCGAGAGCGAGTCGGTCTTCTCGTATCCCAACGCATGCAGCGTGAAGCCTGCGGCCAGGAACCCCACAAGGGGCGGCAGGCGCACCGCCACCGCGATCAACCCGCCGGCGAGAGCAGCGATGAGATAGGCCGGATCCATGGGCCTAGTTTCTCAGGGATACCTCGCAGTGTCGGGCTCACGGAGACTGCGGGGCCAGGGCACACGTCCAGCGCTGGGCGCGACCCGATCACGGGCAACGTGGAACGGGCGCGCTCCAGGTCGTGTTGGACCGGTTCGAGACGTAGTAGTCGCTGACCCAGCGACCGTCGATGAGTTTGTTCCACACCGAGGTCGTCCCTACTTTGGTGCCCGCCTTCTGGCACATCACGTAGGCCAATGCGCCGCGGGGCAGCGCGCTGCCGGTGATGGCGTACGACGTGCCCGGTCCCGTGCGGGCGTTGAGGGAAGCCGTTGTCACCTGCCCCGGGTACGTGCACCGCGGTAGCGCCGAGGTGAAGCCGGTGCTCGAAGGCGTGGAGACGTAGTAGTCGCTGACCCAGGCGCCGCTCGTTAGCCGATCCCACACGCTGGTGGTGCCGACCTTCTGCCCGGTGGTCTGGCAGACCACGGACAGAGAGGCGCCCGGGTCGTAGGTGCGGACGATGGAGTACGACGTGGAGGGGCCGGAGCGGGCGTTCAACGACGTCTTGCTGGTGACCTTGTAGGTACGAGCCACAGTGGCCACCGGTGCCTTGAGGACGTCGTTGTCGATGTTGATCGTGACCCCGCCCCACGTCTCGTTGTGATCACCACGGTACTGCTTCGCTCGCTGGTAGACGGCCCACTGCGAGTTCGGCGCGGTCGGCCAGTTGGTCAGTGACTTCACGCCGTCCCAGCGGGCCATCCAGACCGCATCCGGGCGCGCGTAGGTCGTGGAGTTGTAGACCGCGGACAGGTCCCGCAGACCCGAGTCCTGGTGCACGTACACGCCCGCAAGGTAGCCGGCCGCGTGCAATGTCTTCGTCCAGGCCGAGACGTATCTAAGCACGGCGGTCCGGCACGACGAGATCGTCCGGTCGTAGTGCTCGACGTCGGCGTAGAGCGCACTGCCGGACAGCAGGCCGAGCGCCTTGGCCTTGGCGACCGCGTCGGTCGCGTCCGACGTGCCACGTGATGCCGCATCCGTAGCGGTGTAGCGGTTCGGCTTGCTGCCGAACATGCAGTACGGCTGGTAGCCGTAGTAGGTGGGGAGCAGGCTCCAGCCCATCGCGGTGGCGTCGCGTACCCATGCCTTGGTCAGGTTGGGCTGAGCGCAGCCGCGGTTGTTGCCGCCGAAGTAGATGTTCACTGTGCGGTACGGCGACGCCCCGCGCCACGCCTTCAACGCGGTGAGCGACGGTGCGGCACAGGTGTCGAAGCCCAGCGAGTCGGTTCGGGTGGACGTCGACCCGGATGGGTAGACGACGGGCGTCTCGGGCTCGGCGGCCGCCGGGGTGGCCAGACCGACAAGAAGGATGACACTGCTGCCGAACGCGGCCAGTCCCTGAATGATCTTATCTTTGCCGGCCATGGCACACCTCTGGGAAACGTATTCAGTCTCCTACTAGAAATATGCGTCGTACGAGGTCACGGCGTTAGGGCCGATAGTCACCAACAGCGTGCGAGGCGCGCCATCTCGATGCGGTCATGTCCTGCATGCGCTCAGATCTGCGCGCAGTGTGGTGGGCGATACTGGGATTGAACCAGTGACCTCTTCCGCGTCAAGGAAGCGCTCTCCCACTGAGCTAATCGCCCGAGCCTGTTGCTGTGGTGGTATGCCGAGGTGGAGACGGGATTCGAACCCGTGTAGACGGCTTTGCAGGCCGTTGCCTCGCCTCTCGGCCACTCCACCGAGGTGAGGCCGGAGCCTCCTCGAGCGGACGACGGGGCTCGAACCCGCGACCTTCACCTTGGCAAGGTGACGCGCTACCAGCTGCGCTACGTCCGCCTGCGATCCGCCGGAACATCGTACCCGGGGCGCGTTGAAACATTAGCTCATTCCAGCCGCCGACTCCAAACCAGTACAGGCGGGAAATGCGTGCCGATCGCGATCGCCCGGTCGGCAGCTTCGCCCTCCGCGGGACGCGGCCGACCGTCCTGTTCGGCGAAGGTCAAAGTCAGCGCGCTGGCGTTGAGCACCGCCGCTGCGAGCGAGGCCGGCCGATGGTTTCGCACCCGCCGCAGGCAGGGGTAGCGTCGCTGAATCGTGAGTATGTGGTCGGACAACGGGGGAGAGCCGCTGGCTCATCTCGGCGGCCAACTGGCGACCGGGCTGGTCGAGCTGTCCGACGACCCGCGCGTGCTGGACAGCAGCGGCCGGTGGGCCGTTGTCGTCACCTTCGAAGGGCAGCTCACGTGTGCACGGTTCTCATCCTGGCGTCCCGCCGCGCTACCTTCTGGCCGGCGTTGGCGCGGTCCGGACCCCAGGGCGTGGACGAGCTCGCTCGATCACGCGGAGTACCTCGCCGCCGTCGCCGAGACCAGAGAACGCATCGCGGCCGGGACGGTCTACCAGGCGAACATCTGCCGGGTGTTGTCCGCACCGCTTGGTGGCGGCACGCCAGACCTGGTGCCGCTGGCTGCCCTGCTGGCTGAACGGCACCCCGCACCATTTGCCGGCTTGGTGCGGCTTCCGGACGCCGGAGTGCACGTTGTCACCGCGTCCCCAGAGCTGTTCCTGCAACGGGACGGCCGCCGCGTCATGTCCTCGCCCATAAAGGGCACCGGCCGGACGGTGGCCGACATCACCGGCAAGGACGTCGCCGAGAACGTGATGATCGTGGACCTGGTGCGAAACGACCTGTCGCGGGTCTGTGAGACCGGTTCGATCGCCGTGCGCGATCTGCTCGCGGTCGAGAAGCACCCCGGCTTGGTACATCTCGTGTCGACCGTGACCGGGCGGCTGGTAGCCGGCGCGGGGTGGCCGGAGCTGCTGGCCGCCGCCTTCCCGCCCGGCTCGGTGACAGGAGCGCCGAAGTCGAGTGCGCTCGCCACGATCGCCGACCTCGAGTCGGTATCGCGTGGCCCCTACTGCGGCGCGGTCGGATGGGTGGACGCCGACACCGGCCGTGGCGAACTGGCTGTCGGAATCCGGACCTTCTGGGTGAGCGGCGGGATGCTGCGGTTCGGCACCGGCGCAGGGATCACGTGGGGATCGGTTCCCGAGCGCGAATGGAGGGAAACCGAGTTGAAGGCCGAGCGGCTCGTAGGGTTGGCTTCGGCGGAACCGGACATGTGAGGAGCCCTCGATGAGGACGTGGGTCAACGGCAGCCTGCTGGGCCGCGACAGTGCCGTGGTCAGCGCCTTCGACCATGGCCTGACAGTGGGTGACGGCGCTTTTGAGACGGTGAAGGTCGTCGATGGTGTGCCGTTCGCCCTGCGCAGGCATCTCGACCGGCTGTCCCGCTCGGCGGCCGGTCTCGGCCTGCCGGCCGTCGACAAGGACGCCGTGAGGGCGGCCTGTGCGGCAGTGTGTGCACAGGCACCTGTCGGGCTGTACCGCCTCCGAATCACCTATACCGGCGGCATCGCACCGCTCAGTTCAGAACGCGGTGATTCTGGTCCCACGCTCGTGGTAGCCATCGCACCCACGGCTCCGCCCGCCGAGTCGACGTCCGTTGCTGTCGTCGAGTGGCGCCGCAACGAACGCGGTGCCCTCGCGGGGCTGAAGACCACGTCCTACGCGGAGAACGTCGTCGCACTGGCCCACGCCAGAGGTCTCGGTGCGACGGAGGCCGTGTTCGCGGACACCCAGGGCCGGCTATCCGAGGGCACCGGCAGCAACGTTTTCGTGGTGGTAGCGGGGCAGTTGCTGACTCCTGCATTGTCGACCGGCTGCCTCAACGGAATCACCCGTCAGCTCGTGCTCGAGTGGACCGGTGCCCGGGAAGCCGAAGTACCGATCTCGGTACTGGACGACGCCGACGAGGTGTTTCTCACGTCCAGCATCCGTGACGTCCAGGGTGTGGCGGCGATCGTCGGACCGCGGCACGCCCGGACTCTGCCGGCGGCGCTGGGACCGGTCACACGCGAGGCCGCCGCGTTGTTCGCCAAGCACTGTGCCGAGGACCCGGAACCGTGAACGCGCTGGCCATCCGGCCGATGACTCCGGCTGAGATCGACGCCTACGTCGACCACGTGGCCCGGGGGTATTTCCAGCAGAGGATCGAGTACGGCGGTGAGCCGCCGGAAGTCGCGGAGCGCCATACCGCCGAGGCGATGGAGCGGTTCTTTCCCCACCGGCGCCCCGCCGAAGGCCAGCACCTGTTCGCGGCCGAGGTCGTCGGAGAGGTGGTCGGCTCACTGTGGCTCGCCGAGCAGGCGCGCGGCGGTCCCGATGGTCAGGGATGGGTGTACGACGTCGAGATCGATCCCGCGTACCGCGGCAAGGGCTACGGTAGGGCGCTGATGGAGGTCGCGGAGCGCCAAGCGCGCGAATACGGCTGCTCGAGCCTCGGGCTCAACGTTTTCGGCGGCAACGAGGTTGCGATCAGGCTGTACCAGTCGCTCGGGTACCGGACGACGTCCCAGCAGATGAACAAGCGGCTGTAGTCGTCGCGGTGCGCGAACCGCTCAGCTTCCGCTCGCCGCTCGCTGCCGCTCCCGGTACGCCGCCACGTGCAGCCGGTTGCCGCAGGTGCGGCTGTCGCAATAGCGCTTAGAGCGGTTGCGTGACAGGTCGACCAGTACGCGGTCGCAGTCGGGCGCCGCGCATATCTGGAGCCGCTCGTGTTCGCCCGCGGTGACGACGAACGCGAGGGCCATACCGCCGTCGACGATCAGATGTTCTGCGAGTGACGCATCCGGTGCGAAGTAGTGAATATGCCAGTCGTACCCGTCATGGTTGGTAAGCCGAGGCCGCACGGTGAACGAGCTCAAGATTGTGTTGAGCATTTCGGCTGCCGGTTCCTCGCCGGCCGCGAGGAATACCTCCCGCAGCCGGGGGCGAATGGCCTGAACGGCCTTGAGATCCTTTTGGGTGAGCTCACCGACACCGCTGATCTCGTACTCCTTGACGAACGTGTTGAGAGCTTCAAGGTCCGGCAAGAGTTCCTGGCCCCCAGCCCCGGGATCCGTGTTCACCAGGTCGACCACGGTGGCGAGGGAATGCTCCACGTCGTGGGTGAAAGTCAAGGCGGCGGTCTCCTTGCGTAAAGCGGGGGGAAGGGGTGTGCCTGACCGTAGCTCGACCTGGCCGTCCTGACAACAGGGCGGACTGCTCAGGTATCGGCGAGCAGGGCAGTGATCGCGGCCTCCAGGTCCAGATGCCGGTGTTCGGTGCCGGGCGGAACCAGCCGGTGGGTGGCGTGGAGGAATCGTTCGAGCTCGTCCGCGCTCGCCTCGAGAAGCGCGTCGCCATGAGGGGACCTGAGCCGGATGTGAACGGCCGGCCGGCCGGCGGAGTCACGGGTCGGCCAGATGAGCACGTCACCCTCACCCGCGGATTGGTCGAGGCCCGCCTCGAGCAGATCCCGGGCGAACACCCAACGAACCGGTTCGTCGCTACCGTCGTTGAACAACACCGTGACGGCCAGCGGATCGCTCGCGTCGTAATGCAGGATCGCGGTCAGCGGCAGAACGTGACCATCTTCGCCGAGCAGGTGTAGTCCGAGGTCGTACGACACCGTGGTGCGGTCCATGGGTTGTGTAGTTCCTTTCCGCGAGCGCCTTAACCCTCGGTCG
>DATHUM010000339.1:0-2413 GCA_035462225.1 Jiangellaceae bacterium
GTGCTGCTGTTCGTCTCGCTCACCTACGCAGTAGGCGCTGCGACGGGCGGCCGGGCGGCTGCCATCGCGGTGGGCGCCGGTGTAGCGGCCGGCACGTACGTGATCTTCGGGCTGTCCAGCTTCGTCGATTTCTTCGACAACCTGCGGTGGCTCTCACCGTGGGACTGGTTCCTGACCTATTCACCGCTGACCGATGGCCCGACGTGGCCGGCGTTCGTCTGGCCGCTGGTCGTCATCGCGCTCGCCGTACCGGTTGGGACGGCGATACTCACCCGCCGCGACCTCCGCTGAATCAACTCAAGGGATGTCGGCGTGGTTGCCACCCGACACGATGGCAACCGTCGTCTCGTGCGAGCCCGGCCGGAACGCCCCGGAGAGCAGGGCCGCCAACGCCGTCGCCCCACCTGGTTCGGCCAGGACGCGGCAGTTGTTCCAGAGGAACCGGCGAGCCGCGACGATGGCCTCGTCCGGTACGAGTACGGAGGATTCACCCCGCTGCGACGCGACCTGGTAGGCGATCCCGCCGGCAAATGCGGCGCCCATGCTGTCGGCCGCCACGCCGCTGATGTCCACCTGCACTGGTCCGCCCGCCCGGATCGCGGCGTACAGCGAGGGGCAGCGCTCCGGCTCGACCGGAACGACCTTGGCCGCCGCACCGATGCCCGTGGCGACTCCAGCGTACAGTCCCCCGCCGCCGCAGGACACCAGCACCGTCGTCACGTCCGGGACCTGCTCGGCGATCTCGACGCCCACCGTCCCCTGGCCCGCGACGACGGTCGGCATGTCGTACGCATGAATCTGCAGCACGTCCCGGTCGGCGGCCCATTTCTGACTCGCGGCAAGCGCGTCCGGGTAATAACCGTCCACCACGACGACCTGTGCGCCGTACGCCGCTATCCGGTCGACCTTCGACTGGGGGGACGTAACCGGGATGAATATCGTTACCGGCACCTGCGTCCGCCCGGCCGCCCACGCGACGGCGGCACCGTGATTCCCTCCGGAGGCAGCCACGACACCGCCCGCCGGGACGTCGGCCGACAGCAGCGTGTTCAGCGCGCCTCGCGCCTTGAAGACCCCGACGTGTTGGAGCAGTTCCAGCTTGAGCACGACACGCCCCGGCACTCCGAGCTCGCTCCCGGCCAATTCCAGCACAGGGGTACGCCGTACCTGGCGGCGAATCCGCTCGGCCGCGGCCAGGACGTCGTGATGAGTGGGTACGTTCACCCCGCAATCGTGCCCGACGAGCAAATCACGCCGACAGGCGGAACGGCGGGTATCGATCGGTTACCAGCAGGAAGGCGTACCCGGCGACCCGCACCTGCCAGCGGATGACGCCCTCGACGTACTCGAACAGGCCTCGCGGGTAGCGGCCGGTGAACAAGATGGCGAACCATGAGATGACGATGACGACTATCGCACCGAGGTACAGGAAGGCGAGCACCACGTAATGCGGGATGGCCAGGAACCACTTCACCAGTGGAAGCCACCTGTTCAAGTCTCTGGGTACGTCCGGATAGTCGAAGTCCAGGCGGACCGACTGGTGATCGTCCGTCGCCGGGTACCTGTCGTTCATCAGCGCCAGGTAGGCGCCGACTCGGGTCGAGAACCGGATCAGTTCCCGGTTCCAGTCGAACCACCACCGGGGATATTTCTCCCGGAACACGATCATCAGCAGTGGTCCGAAGAACAGCAGTCCGCCGGCACCCGCTGCGACCGTCGACCCGTTCTCGTAGGTCCACTGCCAGGTCCCGCCGTTCACGCTCCCGAGCACGATCAGAATCGGGATGGCCACGAAGATCCTGAAGAAGGTGGTGACACGATCGAGGTCGCGATCGGGGTAGTCGACGCTCAGCTGTACGGGGTAGGTCGGTTCGTCCATGGCTGGCCCCTCTCAGAGGTGATCACAGCCCAGTACACACCCATTTCCCCACCGGGCGCAGCGGCGCGCCCTGACACCCCGATCCAACACGCCGCTGAGTTAGGAGGCCTTGGCCTCCGCGGCGATCTGCTCACGTACCTGGTCCATGTCGACGTCCCTGATCTGCTTGATCAGGTCCTCTAGGGCCGCCTCCGGCAGTGCGCCGGGCTGCGCGTACAGCACGACACGGTCGCGGATGGCCATGAGGGTCGGGATCGACGTGATCTGGAACGCCCCCGCGAGCTCACGCTGCGCCTCGGTGTCCACCTTGCCGAAGACGATCTCGTCGTACTTCTCGGACGCCCGCTCGAAGATCGGCGCGAACATCCGGCACGGGCCGCACCAGGCTGCCCAGAAGTCCACGAGCACAATGCCATCGGCAGTCGTGACCTCGTTGAAGTTGTCCTTGGTCAGCTCGACCGTCGCCATCTGGGTTTCCTCTCGATTAAATACTCCTAGGGGTATGCAACCACCGATGGCGAGGATCCATTCCCG
>DATHUM010000340.1:0-5356 GCA_035462225.1 Jiangellaceae bacterium
GTGACGTCCAGGAGAGCCAGGCCATGGCCGCTGAGGTGGTGGAGCGCGGTGCAGCCGGTCTTGTCGTCGTCGGTGGCGACGGAATGATCCACCTCGGCCTGCAGGCCGCCGGCGGCACCGACGTCCCCTTCGGAGTGATCCCCGCCGGGGGCGGTAACGATTTCGCCAGGTCCCTGGACATCCCGCTCGACAACGCCGAGGCGGCCGCCGACATCGTGGCCGGCGGTCACGAGCGCAAGATCGATCTGGGCCGGACCGGTGGACGGTGGTTCGGGTGTGTTGTTGCCGCCGGGTTCGACGCGCGCGTCAACGAACGGGCGAACCGCATGCGGTGGCCGCATGGCCGAATGCGGTACAACCTGGCCATGCTGGCCGAGCTCGGGGTCTTTCGCCCGGTCCGGTACCGCATGGAACTGGACGGCCGGCCATGGGTGACCGACGCGATGCTGGTGACCATCGGGAACTCGCCCAGCTACGGCGGCGGTATGAAGGTGACGCCCGATGCGCTGCTCGACGACGAACTGCTCGACGTGCTGGTGGTCAAGCCCATCTCGAAGCTACGGTTCCTGACCGTGTTTCCCAAGGTGTACTCCGGAACCCACGTCCGGTTGCCGTACGTGGAGGTACGCCGAGCCCGGAAGGTGCACGTCGAGGCCGATTCGATCGTCGCCTATGTCGACGGCGAACGGTTGGGACCCTTGCCGCAGACCTTCGAGGCCGTCCCCTCCGCGCTCCGGGTCTTCGTCCCCCGCTGATCATGCAAGAGCGGGACGACACGCCGGGCTGTCGGGATTGTCAAGCCGGTGAGTATCGGGACGAGTCGGCGTTTCGTCCCGCTCTTGCATGATCAGCGGGCTGGGCCGGTAGCGTGACGGTATGAGCACGCCCGCGGAGCGGTATGCGGCCTCGCGGCTGCGCCAGGCAGAACGGGGGAGTGCGCTCGGCCGGTTCGCCACCGGCTACGACTTCACGCTCGACGATTTCCAGGTGCGAGCCTGCGAGTCGGTCGAGGCCGGACGGGGCGTCCTGGTCGCGGCTCCGACGGGCTCGGGCAAGACGGTGGTAGGGGAGTACGCCGTCCACCTCGCCCTCGAGCAGGGCCGCAAGTGTTTCTACACGACGCCGATCAAGGCACTGTCCAACCAGAAGTACCACGACCTGGTGGCCCGGCACGGCGCCGCCAGCATCGGCTTGCTGACCGGCGACAACAGCGTCAACGGCGAGGCACCCGTCATCGTCATGACGACCGAGGTCCTGCGCAACATGCTCTACGCGGGTTCGACGACGCTGGCCGGGCTCGGTTACGTTGTGATGGACGAGGTGCACTACCTAGCCGACCGCTTCCGGGGCGCGGTCTGGGAGGAAGTGATCATCCACCTTCCCGAGTCCGTGACCGTCGTGTCGCTGTCCGCCACCGTGTCCAACGCCGAGGAGTTCGGCGAGTGGCTCTCGGCCGTGCGGGGCGATACCGACGTGGTCGTCGAGGAGAACCGTCCGGTGCCGTTGTGGCAGCACGTGATGGTCGGCTCCCGGCTCTTGGACCTGTTCGTCGAGGGCACCGGCGACGGGCGGCGCCGGGTCAACCCGCAACTGCTCAGGTACTCGGAGAGCGTCTCCCGCCCTGGACGAGGACGTCCACCGCGCGGAGGTCACCGTCCCCGGCGCAACGGTGGTGCCTACCCGCCCGGCCGGGTCCAGGTACTCGAACGGCTCGAGCGCGATGGGCTGCTGCCGGCGATCACTTTCGTGTTCAGCCGGGCCGGGTGTGACGCCGCTGTCATGCAGTGTCTTTCCGCCGGGCTACGGCTCACGACCACCGACGAAGCCGACGAGATCCGCTCCATCGTCGAGGACCGGTGCGCCGACATCGCCGACGACGACCGGCGCGTCCTCGGGTACCACGACTGGCTGGACGGTCTGGAGCGCGGGGTCGCGGCCCACCACGCCGGCATGCTGCCGACGTTCAAGGAAGTAGTCGAGGAGCTATTCGTACGAGGGCTCGTCCGGGCGGTATTCGCCACCGAGACCCTGGCGCTCGGGATCAACATGCCGGCCCGCTCGGTCGTCCTCGAACGGCTGGTGAAGTGGAACGGCGAAACACACGCCGAGGTCACACCGGCGGAGTACACCCAGCTCACGGGACGGGCCGGACGCCGGGGCATCGACGTCGAAGGTCACGCGGTGGTGCTGTGGCAGCCTCAGTTCGACCCGATGGCGGTCGCCGGACTGGCGTCGACCCGCACCTACCCACTGCGCTCGTCGTTCCGTCCGTCCTACAACATGGCGGTCAACCTGGTTCGCCAGGTCGGACGGTCAGCCGCGAGAAAGCTGCTGGAGTCCTCGTTCGCTCAGTTCCAGGCCGACAAGGCCGTCGTGGGGCTGGCCCAGCAGATTCGCAGGCACGAGGAGGCGATCGAGGGCTACTACGAGGCCATGAGCTGCCACCTCGGCGACTTCGAAGAGTACGCGCTCCTGCGACGGGCCATCGCCGACCGGGAAGCCGAATTGGCGCGGCAGGGCACCGCGCTGCGGAGGGCAGCCGCGGTGGAGTCGCTGGAGCGGCTGCGGCCCGGCGATGTCGTGCGGGTGCCATCAGGCAAGTTCGCCGGGCTGGCGATCGTTCTCGATCCCGGAATGCCGGGCGGGCGCAGCGGCGACGGTCCTCGACCGACCGTACTCACCGAAGATCGCCAGGTGCGGCGGCTGTCGCTGATGGACTTCCCGGTGGCCGTCGAGCCGCTCACCCGACTGCGTATCCCGCGCTCGTTCAATCCCAAGGTGCCCGCGTCCCGCCGGGACCTGGCGGCGGCGCTGAGGGCCAAGGCACCGGACGACGGAACCAGGCCGCACCGTCGGCGCGGGCCCGCCTCGGCCGCCGCCGACGACGAGCGGCTGCTGGAGTTGCGCAGGGAGATGCGCGCCCATCCCTGCCACGGCTGCGCCGACCGCGAGGAGCACGCCCGGTGGGCCGAGCGATGGTTGCGGCTGCGCCGCGACACCGAGAAGCTGCAACGACGGGTGGAGTCGCGAACCAACACGGTCGCACGCCAGTTCGATCGGGTGTGTGCCCTGCTGCAGGATCTCGGATATCTCCGCGGCGACGAGGTGACGCCCCCGGGCCGCCGGCTCGGCCGCATCTACGCTGAGCTCGATCTGCTCGCGGCCGAATCGCTGCGCGAGGGTTTGTGGGACGAGCTGGATCCCGCGGAGCTGGCCGCGTGCGTGTCGGCACTCACCCACGAGTCCCGCCAACCCGATGACGTCTCACCGCCGGTTCTGCCTCGCGGAAGGGTGCGCGCCGTGCTCGGCGACATGGTGCGGCTGTGGGGTGAGCTGAAGGAGCTCGAATCCGACCACGCCCTGGACTTCTTGCGCGAGCCCGACCTCGGCTTTGCCCAGGCAGCCTGGCGGTGGTCCAGCGGCCACCGGTTGGAGCCGGTGCTGCTGGACGGCGATCTGACCGCGGGCGACTTCGTGCGAGCCGTCCGGCAGTTGCTGGACCTGCTGGACCAGGTCGCCGAAGCGGCTGGCGACACCCCGTTGCGTGATACCGCGAAGCTGGCCATGGGCGCTCTGAACAGGGGAGTCGTGGCCTACGCCACGCTCGGGTGACATTGCCGCGGCCACCCCCGGTGGATGACACGGAGGTGGCCGCAGTTAGTTCGTAGTGATCAGACAGTCGCCTTCTCGCGTTCGCGTTCGGCCGGTTCCGGCGGCTCAGCGGTCTCGGGCCGGCGCGACCGGATGACCGCAACGACGACGCTGCCGATGGCGACGGCGGCGATGACACCTGCACCGAGCAGCCAACCCGGCCCGGAGTCGTCGGTCGCTTCGGCCGCAGCTGCCGCCTGCCGCTCCAGGTACTCGACCTGGGCCTTGGGCAGTTGGGCCTGGCTGGTTCCGGTGGTCGAGGACTGCTCGGCCGGTTGCTGCCGCTCCAGGTGTTCGAGGTAGCCCTTGTTCTGCTCCCAGCCAGAAGCCGGATCGACGGTTGCCGTGCTCTGGCCGCCCTGTTCGCCTTCGAAGGGCTCGGCCAGCGCGGCCGGCGCGACGACCAGGCTTAGTGCGAATGCGAGCACTCCAGCGGCCACGTTTCGGTTCTTGCGTGTCATGGTTCCCCCCAGGTTGTGCACTCCGCTTTTGCGGAATGGCGTCGAGGCGATGGACTGCGTGTTCGCCCCGTCGATTGGAAGAGGGCCCGCCCAGTGATGTGATACAGATCGCCCGGGACTGCACGACCGATCGCAACTAGGCAGCGAGTGCGTTCAGTACCCGATTGAGTGAGTTGTCGAGATTCCAGTGCTCACCGAGTTCCACCAAGGACTCCGGATCGCGCGGGTGGCGCGGGAGGGCGTCGTCATACTCCGGGAGGGGGACGTCGGTACGGACGCGCACCACGTCCGGGGCGGCTTTGAGGTAATCGGCCGCTTCGGCAAGCCGGTGCCGGATGGTCGGTGACATCTCGGCGGCCGGGTCGTCAGTGGCCTCGAGCAGCCCTTCGATGCTGCCGAACCGCCCGATGAGCGTCGCCGCCGTCTTGTCACCGATCCCCTTCACACCGGGCAGGCCGTCGCTGGGGTCACCACGCAACGTCGCGAAATCGGCGTAAGAACGTCCAGGAATGCCGTACTTGGCCGTGACGGCCGCCTCGTCGATCACATCGTGCCTGCCGACGCCGCGAGCGGTGTAGAGAACCCGGACCCCGCGCGTATCGTCGACCAACTGGAACAGGTCCCGGTCTCCGGTGACGACGTCCACCGGGCCGGGGTCGTGGGCGGCGAGCGTGCCGATCACGTCGTCGGCTTCGAACCCCGGTACGCCGACGTGGGCGAGCCCGATTGCAGTGAGAACGTCGATGATGATCGGGACCTGCGCCTCGAGCGCGGCTGGGACGTTCTCCGCGCCGGTAGCCGGATTGGCGAGCCGGTGCGCCTTGTACGAGGGCAGCAGCGCGACGCGGAAGGCCGGCCGCCAGTCGGCATCCAGGCACGCCACCAGGCGGTCAGGTGACCTGACGGTGATCAGGTGTGCGATGAAGTCGAGCAGGCCACGCACCGCGTTCACAGGGGTGCCGTCTGGGGCGGTGATGGAATCGGGTACGCCGTAGTAAGCGCGAAAGTACAGCGACGCGGTGTCGAGCAGCATGAGCCTGCCGCCGGTGGTGGCGTTCATGGGCGCTAGTCTCGCGCATATGTCGACGACGGACCGCGTAGCCAGAGCCCAGCAGGCCACTGCCGCGGCAGGACTGGACGCCATCTTGGTCACGCCGGGGCCGGATCTTCGTTACCTGACCGGTTACGCGGCGATGCCGCTCGAGCGGCTCACCTGTCTGGTCGTGCCGGCGAGCGGGAATCCT
>DATHUM010000341.1:0-3804 GCA_035462225.1 Jiangellaceae bacterium
ACATGCTTGTAGAGCGACGGCGCCTTGACTCCGACAGCACGTGCCACGCGCTGCATGGTCAGGCTCTCCAGCCCGCCGGCTTCGACGATGGAGCGGCTCACTTGGACGATCTCCTGGAGCGACGTGCGCGCCGGCGTTGGCATGGACTCCTCCGTCTAGCTATTGACGTTAGCTATGATAGCTAAGTATTATAGCTATGAGCAGACGTTATTAAGATTGAAACCTGCTCAAGAGAGGCAGCACCATCAATACGGCCACCAGCACGGTGGCAGAGAGGGCAGCTGGATGAGACTCGCTCCGTCCCTGCATCGCGTCGGTTCCGATCTGGTCAACTCCTACCTGGTAGAGGATGCCGACGGAGTAACTGTGATCGATGCCGGGTTGCCCGGCCACTGGAAGGAACTCCAGGCCGAACTGGCGACCATGGGCCGATCCCTCGACGACGTCCGGGGAATCGTGCTCACCCACGGCGACACCGATCATCTCGGATTCGCCGAGCGGCTCCGCAAGGAGAAGGGCGTCCCGATCTACGTACACGAGCTGGACGCCGCCCGTGCGAGGGGCGAGGACAAGTCCAACGGCAGTTGGGGAAAGGTCAAGCCAGGCCCACTCTTGCGGTTCCTCTGGTATTCGGGCCGTCGCGGCGGGCTCCGCGTACCACCGGTCTCCGAAGTCATGACCTTCACCGGTGACGACGTGCTCGACCTGCCCGGATCCCCCGTGATCATTCACGTTCCGGGCCATACACCCGGCAGCGTGGCGATCCATGTTCCCGCGGTCGACGCATTGTTCGTGGGAGACGCCTTGACCACGGGCCACGTGCTGACCGGTAAGAACGGTCCGCAGCCGGCACCGTTCACCCTGGAGCCGGAGCTGGCGCTGGAGTCCTTGGGCAAGCTAGAAAGCGTGCAGGCGACGTGGCTGCTGCCCGGCCACGGCGCGCCATGGCGGGGTGCGGTCGCCGATGCCCTCGGCCAAGTCAGGGCGGCAGCCGCCTCGTAATATGCCGGCCGAATCTAGGGGCCGGTCGTAGCGGCCCGATGATGGATATCGTGCGAGATCGAGCAATGACATGCGCGTCTGGCTGACCGGAGGCAGCGGCTTTGTCGGCTCCAACCTGATCGCTGAGTTCAGGCGGGCCGGCGATGACGTACGGGCCGCCGTTCATCGCACTCCCCCAGGCATGGCAACCTCGACCTGGCGCGGCGGTCTGCTTGATGCCGATGCGGTGCGGGCCGACATCGTCGGGTACGAACCGGATGTCGTCGTCCATGCGGCCATCCGCAATGAGCTCACCGCCCTGCGCGCGGACTGGCGCGGCGCGTGGGCCGACTTCGTCGACGCGACCCGGCACGTCGTCGACGCCGCCAACGCAGCGGGAGCCCTCGTCGTGCTCGTCTCCACAGACTGGGTCTTCGACGGTACCGGCCATCGCGTGACAGAAGACGAGCCACCCCGCCCGATCAATAGTTATGGTGTGCTCAAGTTCGCCCAAGAACGGTTGGTGGCCGAGCGGGCTGAGCGAGGCGCCATCGCCAGAATCGCCGGGGTGAACGGCCTGCATCGCGAAGCCCGCGATCTGCCGCGGCAGCAAGATGTCGGATTCGGCTACCTGGCGCTGTCACTCGTGCAGGCACTCGAAGCCGGCCGGCCGTTCACGCTGTGGGAATCCGACCAGATCAACACCATCGCGACGCCGAGCCTCGCGAGCGAGTCCGCCCGCATGATCAGGCGGATCGGCGAACTCGGAGCACCGGGCGTGTTCCATTGCTGCGGCGCCGACTCAATGAGCCGCCGCGACTTCGCCGAGCGGGTATGCGAAGTCTTCGGCCTGGACGTAGGACTGTTGCGCATCGGCCGACCAGACCCGGTGGCAGTGGGTGACGAACCGATCCCGTACGACACGTCGTTGGACGCCGTCGCAACGTCGCGCCGGCTTGGCATGCCCTTGCTGGGAATCCGGGAACTGTTGACGCGCTTCCGCGAGGAGTATGCGGCCCGTCCATAGCGAACCGTCGTGAATTCAGGAGCATGCGAATGAGCCGGCTAAGGCGATTCTCACCTCAGGAGCTCGACGAGGACCAGCGGCGCCTCTATGCGGCCATCACAGCCGGCGACCGCGCACAGGGTCCTCAGTTCTTCCAGCTGACCGACGATGAAGGGCGTCTCGAAGGACCTTTCAACGCCATGCTGCTCAACCCCCCGATCGGCGATGCTCTGCAACGGTTGGGTGCCGCCATCCGGTACGGCGGGCGGTTGCCGACTCGCTGCCGCGAGATCGCGATCCTTGCCGTCGCGGCGCACCGGCAATGCGAGTTCGAACAACGCGCCCACGAACCCATCGCCACCCATGCGGGGCTCTCGGCCGCCCAGATCGCCGCCCTGCGCAACGGGGAACCGCTCGATCTCACCGATCCCGAGGAAGCCGCCGTTCTCGAGGTCACCAGACGCCTGCTTCGGGACGGCGAACTGGACGACGGCGGCTACGCGGCGGCGGCGGACGCGATCGGTGCGGACAAGCTGTTCGAATTGACCACACTCGTCGGGTACTACTCGCTGCTGGCGCTACAGATGAACGTCTTCGACTGATGATCAACGGCGAATCCGTCCCGGCTGTGCGGGATGAAGGGTTCTTGGATCAATTGAGGCAGCGGCGGCGGTAAGAGAACGCACGCGGTACGGGTCAGGGGGCGAGCAATGCGTCCATCTGGTCGATGGACTGCACGAAGATCTCGACCGCGCCCAACCGCACGATTTGTTCCATGTGCTCCCGGGAGCTATAGATGGAACGGACCTCCATCCGGGTGCCGCCGTCGCGCTCGCTGAATCGCACCTGCACCCTGGTGGTCGGAGCCCCGGCCACCGGTGTGCCGTCCGCTTGGGCGAACCCGTCGACGAATTCCAGGTACTTATGCGGGTCGACCGAGTGGATCCGCCACCAGCCTCGGGACACCTCCCCGTCCGGACCCGTCATGAAGTACCTGACCATGCCACCGGGCGTCATGTCGTGCGCCAGCACGGTCGCCGGGTAGGTCGGCGGTCCCCACCAGCGCTCCAGCTTGCGAGGATCGGACCACAACTGCCACACCTTCTCCACCGGCGCGTCGAAGTGGGCGACCACGGTCAGCGTGAGGTTCTCGAGATCCTTCTCGACGTCGGTGACGCTCATGAGCCGGGCCCGTCTGTCGGGTCGCCGCCGGATGTGAGCAGCCCGGACATCCGGTTGACCCGATCTCGCCACATCAGATCCAGCTCGTCGAGTGCACGCCGCGCCCGGCGCACCGCCTCGAGATCGGCTCGGACGATCTGTTCCCGGCCGCGGCGCTCCTTGACGACGAGGCCGGCCCGTTCCAATACCGCCACGTGCTTCTGCACCGCGGCGAAACTCATCGGGTAGGCCTGCGCGAGCCGCGACACCGACAACTCACCCGACATCGATCGGCGGAGGATATCGCGCCGAGTGCTGTCGGCCAGTGCATGGAACACGTGGTCGACAGTCTCGTCCCGATACGTGTCTACAACCATTTGGTTGCACCTTAGCAAGGCTCGCTCAGCCGAGCGAGGCGGCGTGGTCGGGCACGTAGGTCTGCATCTCCCTCGGCGGGCGCTCGTACCCAGGCGATAAGGGCCGGGGCGGCAACTTCAACGGTGGACGCTGGACCTCGTAGTACGGGATGGTGGAGATCAGGTGAGCGATCATGTTGATGCGCGCGCGCCGCTTGTCATCGCTGTCGACCACGTACCAGGGCGCTTCAGGGATGTCCGTGTGGACGAACATATCGTCCTTCGCGCGGGAGTAGCTCT
>DATHUM010000342.1:0-1637 GCA_035462225.1 Jiangellaceae bacterium
TGCAGCCGTTGGACAGGTCCATCGACTCCAGCGTGTGCTCGGTCCACACGGACTGGCCGCGGGACTTGGCGTCCCGGATGGTCTCGATCGTCAGCAACGGCGTCTTCGTCTGGACGTAGTGAACGTCCGCGGGCTCGGTGATACCGGCCCGATCCATGGCTATCCGTACTCCGGCCGCGACCTTCTCGATCATGCCGAGGCGGCCGATCTCCTCGGGCAGGATTCGCTCACTCATCGCGATACCCACGGTCAGCCGCGGCTCGTCGGTCGGTTCGGCGTGCTCGGTCGTGGCGAACACCGTCGCGTGCGGGCTGAGCACCCCGTCCGTGCCGCCGGACCAGACGAACGGCACCTGCCTGACCTCGTCCTCGGAGCGGGTTCCCTTCGCTGTCAGGACCTCGCGGAATGCCCGGTCGGCGATGATCCGCGTGTAGTCGTTCACACCGCCGTTACCCTCGGTCTTTCCGATCACAGCGATCACCCGGTCGGCCTCCAGCACGCCGTCGTCGATGAGTTCGGCCAGTCCGGACGCGTCGCTGACGTGCTTGAGCGGGATCTTGCGGACCTCGATGGGATCGGGCATGACGTTGACTCCACCTCTCAGTTACCCGGGATGATCTCGGTTCCGGCCTCACCGTGCACGGCGGCGGCAATGCGCTCGAGTGATGTGATGACGGCGCGCCGGCCGCCCTGCTCGACGAACCGGCACGCGGCTTCGACCTTCGGGCCCATACTGCCCGCGGCGAAGTGGCCCTCGGCGGCGTAGCCACGCATCGTGCGGACGTCCGCCCGCTCGATCGTCTTGGCCTCGTCCGTCCCGAAGCCGAGCATGACGTGGTCGACGTCAGTTGCGATCACCAGGATTTCGGCGCCGATGGTGCGGCCCAGCACGGCCGCCGCGAGATCCTTGTCGATCACTGCTTCGATACCACGGATCGTGCCGTCCAAGTCGCGGACCACCGGCACTCCCCCGCCGCCGGCCGCGACGACGACGAAGCCCGCGGCGATGAGTGCGGACACTGCGGGGGCGTCGAGGATCTCCAGCGGCTCGGGGCTGGCCACAACGCGCCGCCAGCCGCGCTGGCCCCGATCCTGCCAGTTCTGGCCGTGCTCGATCATGGTCTTCGCTTCGGCCTCGGGCAGGTACCGGCCGATGGGCTTGGTCGGGCGTTGGAACCCCGGATCGGCCTCGTCCACCCTGGTGCGCGTCACCACCGCGGCCACCCGGCGTTCGACGCGCCTGCCGGCCAGCGCCCGCTCGAGCGCGTTGATCAGAATCAAGCCGATGGTGCCCTGGGTCTGGGCGCCGCACCAGTCGAGCGTGACCGGTGGGACGACAGCGGCTGCCAACTCGTTCTTGACCAGCAGATTGCCCACCTGCGGCCCGTTGCCGTGGGTCAGCACCACGTCCTCACCTTCGGCGACCAGGTCGGCAACGGGCTCGACGGCCCTGCCGACGGCTGCAATCTGGTCTTCCTGGCGAGCACGACCGTCCGGGGCTGTCATCGCGTTGCCCCCGAGCGCCACCAATAGCCGCATAGGAGGTGAGCCTAGGGCAGGCGCGAGGTCGCGGTCCGCACCGCCGGGCTTCGTGGTCGCAGACCCCTCCGTGCTGATCATGCAAAAGTGGGGCGACA
>DATHUM010000343.1:0-10396 GCA_035462225.1 Jiangellaceae bacterium
CGCGGGTTCAGCCTGGCGCACGCGGCCACGATCTCGACCAACTCCGGCCGAACCAGTGGCTCGCCACCGGTGAACCGAACGTCGCGCACGCCAAGGCGTTCGACGGCTACCCGCACCAGCCGGATGATCTCGTCGGCGGTCAGGACGTCGGGCTTGGGCAGCCAGTCCAGTCCTTCGGCCGGCATGCAGTACTGGCAGCGTAGGTTGCACCTGTCGGTCAGTGATACACGAAGGTCGGTTGCTGTCCGCCCGTACCGATCGATGAGCATGTACTCCACCCTAGGCGCTTTCGCACACATCGTCGGACTACCGTCTTGAGTGTGCTGCGCTTCCTGACGTCCCGCCAATGGGTCGTGCGAATTGTCGGCGGCCTGGTGCTGGCGACGTCGTTCGTGCTGCTCGGGCTCTGGCAGCTGGACAGGAACGAGCAGCGGCAGGAACGAAATGCCGCGATCCAGGCGGGCCTGGACCGGCCGCCGGCGCCCATTGCGGACGTGTTGTCCGTCGGCGAGCCGGTCTCAGCCGGCGAGCAGTGGCGGACCGTGCAGGCATCGGGCCGCTACGACGGCGACGGCCAACTGGCGTTGCGCCTGCGCCCGCAGGGCGGGCAGGCCGGCATTCACGTTCTCACTCCGCTCGTGACCGGCTCCGGGGCGGTCGTGCTGGTCGATCGCGGATTCCTCGCGGCGTCCGGTGCCGACGTGCCCGAACTTCCGGCTCCCCCGTCGGGTGAGGTCGAGGTGGTCGGCCGGGTGCGGTCGGGCGAGGACGGCGGCGAGCGCACCGGCGACCCGTCGACCGGCATGATCCGGTACGTCGACCTGGACGCGCTGGCTCCGGCCATGACCGGCCCGCTCTACGGCGGCTGGCTGGAGCTTGTTGAACAAGATCCGCCGCCGGACGATTCGCTCGCGCTCGTCCCGCCGCCCGAGCTCGAGTCGGGGCCGCACTTGTCGTACGCCATCCAGTGGTTCGCGTTCGCGGTGATCGGCGTCGGCGGGTTCATCCTGCTGATCCGGGCCGAGGCCAAGGTCCGCCGCCAGGACGCCACGCGCCCCGCGGACGATGGCCCGGTCGGCGCGACGACGGCCGGCCGCCGCGGCTAGCGGCCCGGTCGATCACGTTCAGCATGTTTAACGGGTGCCGCACCAGGCTCGCCGGCACTCCACCAGGCGCGTGCGCCTGGTACGGGAAGGCTACGCCTGCTGAACGTGATCGATCGGGGCCTGGGTGGCGAACTGGGTTGCGTAGAGCTCGGAGTACAGCCCACCGGCGGCGAGTAGCTCGCTGTGCGTGCCGCTCTCCACGATGCGCCCGCCGTCCACGACGAGGATCCGGTCGGCGTGCCGGATCGTCGACAACCGGTGGGCGATCACGAGGGACGTGCGTCCCGCCAGGGCGGTGTCGAGGGCCTTCTGTACAGCCAGTTCGGACTCGGAGTCCAGGTGTGCGGTGGCCTCGTCCAGGACTACGATTCGCGGCGCCTTCAGCAGCACCCGCGCGATGGCCAGCCGCTGCTTCTCGCCTCCTGAGAGCCGGTAGCCGCGGTCGCCCACCACGGTGTCGAGCCCTTCTGGCAGTGAAAAGACGAGCTCCCAGATCCGTGCGGCGCGAAGCGCGCGCTCGAGGTCTTGGTCGTTCGCCCCCGGCCTGGCATAGCTGAGGTTCGCCCGGATCGTGTCGTGGAACAGGTGAGCATCCTGGGTGACGACGCCGATGGCGTCGTGCAGTGACTCGAGCGTGACACTACGGACGTCCTCGCCGCCGATCCGCACAACTCCCCCGGTCGGGTCGTAGAGCCGCGACACCAGATGGGTGATCGTCGACTTACCGGCTCCGGAGGGCCCGACCAGCGCGACCAACTCGCCCGGTTCGACACGGAACGAGACGTCTCGCAGGATCTCCTCGCCGGCGCTCGCTTCGAAGGGCCTCGCGGTGGACTCCAGCGAGGCGAGTGACACCTCTTCCGGGCCCGGGTAACGGAACGACACGTGGTCGAATTCGATGGACGAGGCGTGACGGGGCAGCGGACGAGCCCCAGGAGCGTCGCGCACCATCGGCTCCAGATCGAGCACCTCGAACACGCGCTCGAAGCTCACCAGCGCAGTCATGACATCGACCTGGACGTTCGACAGTGCCGTCATCGGCCCGTACAGGCGGGTCAGCAGCGCGGCGAGGGCGACGAGAGTCCCGACCTGGAGCGCCCCGTCGATGGCCAGCCAGCCGCCCATGCCGTACACGAGCGCGGTCGCCAGCGATGCCAGCAGGGTCAGCCCGGTGAAGAAGTACCGGGCGTACAGGGCCTGCACCACGCCGATGTCGCGAACCCGGCCGGCGGCGTCGCTGAACAGTTCGTTCTCGTTCCGGTAGCGGCCGAAGATCTTCACCAGCAGCGCCCCGGCCACGTTGAACCGCTCCGTCATGGTCTGGCCCATCTCCGCGTCGAGTTGCATGGACTCGCGGGAGATCTGGGCCAGCTTGCGGCCTACGATTCGGGCCGGGACGATGAACAGCGGCATCAGCGCCAGCAGCAGGACTGTGATCTGCCACGACAGCACCAACATGGCCGCAAGCGCGAGAGCGAGCGTCACCGCATTGCTGACGACCTGCGACAGAGTGCTGGTAATGGCTCGCTGGGCGCCGATGACGTCGCTGTTGAGGCGGGTGACGAGGGATCCGGTCTGGGTCCGGGTGAAGAATGCGATCGGCTGGCGCTGAACGTGGTCGAAGACCTCCGTCCGCAGGTCGTAGATCAGGCCCTCGCCGACCCGCGCCGATGCCCACCGTCCGATGAGACCGAGGATTGCGTCCAGCACCGCGAGCGCGGCGACGGCCACTGCGCCCCACACCACGAGGTCTCGACGCCCGGGCGTGACACCGCTGTCGATGACGAACTTGAGCAGCAGTGGAACCGCCGCCGCACTGGCGGCGCCGGCCACAGTGGTAGCCAGGAACACCGCGATCTGCCGCTTGTAGGGCCGGGCGTAGCGCATGATGCGCCGAGCCGTGCCCTTCGCGAGCGTTTTGCGTGAGAGGTCGCGATCGCGCGAGTATGACCGGACCATTACCCAGGCTGACATCGGTCCGCCCATCGACACTGCTGCTCACCTCCTCGCCTTAGTCCAATCACCGACCCCTTCCCATGATCAACGCGAGGCGGGGTCCGATGATGTGCTGACCGGCCGAACGCGTTACGGACGAGGAAACTTCCCCAGTGCGCCGTGGGTGAACACGGCTAACCGCGACCTGCAAGCTCCCGGATCCGCCGAACCTGTGCTTCTCGCTCGGCGGCCAGCTGCCGTTCCGATGTGTTGGACAAGGCACCGCGCAGCAACATCTTGGTCTCCCGCAGTGCGCCGGGAGGGGCGGCAAGCAGTGCCGCCGCCAGGTCGTCAACGGCCGTACGAAGCTCGTCGACAGGCACAGCTGTCAGAGCCAGCCCGAGGCCGACCGCCTCCTGGGCACCGACCCAGCGTCCGGTTGCGCAGATTTCGAGGGCGCGCTGGTACCCGACGGCCGCGACCAGTGGAGCGGTACCGCCTAGGTCGGGTACCAGCCCGAGCGAGGTTTCCCGCATCGCGAAACGAGCGTCGTCGGCGCACACGACAAGGTCGCATGCGAGCGCCAGTTGGAAGCCGGCACCCACGGCGTGACCCTGCACCGCGGCCACAGTGACTGCGGGCGACTCGCGCCACCAAGTGAAAGCCGCCTGGAACTCCGCGATCACCGCCTCGGCGTCGCCGGTATCCAGCGTCGCCAGCTCGCGCACACTGCGCTCGCCGGGAATGCCGGTGCCGTCCAGCATCCGCCGGTCGATCCCGGCGGAGAACGACGGACCCTTCGCATCGAGGACGACGATCCGCACGTCCTCGGGCAATGTGCGTCCGATGGTCGCGAGATCTCGCCAAGTCGCAGGCGTCTGAGCGTTGCGTGACTCCGGCCGGGAGAGCGTGACCCTCGCGACCGGCGGGTCGACCGAGAGCTCGAGTCCACCCAAACTCGAGCCCCCAGCCGGTATCCCGTCGTTCAGGACTTCTTCTTGCCCCTGGTCGCGCCGCCGCGGCCCCGCAGGTTCACACCGGACTCCGACAGGAGCCGGTGCACGAACCCGTAGGACCGCCCGGTCTCACCAGCAAGATCACGAATGCTCTTGCCGCCTTCGTACTTCTTCTTCAGATCGGACGCCAGCTTGTCTCGCTGTCCGCCGCTGATCCGCGCGCCTTTCGCTAACTTCTCGGCCACGCGTCCTCCCCTTGGTTGATGTGCGTGGTGCTGCGGACCATGATCCGCCGCATTACCGGCTTACGCCACCAGAATGCAAGATCCGGTCCACCATGTGCACGATCATGCCAGAGCGACCAACTCGGCGTAGTCGGAGTTCCATAGATCCTCCACACCATCCGGAAGCAGCAGCACCCGCTCGGGCCCGAGCGCGTCTACCGCCCCTTCGTCGTGCGTCACCAGCACAATCGCACCCGTGAAAGATCTTAACGCGGATAGGATCTCTTCACGTGAAGCTGGGTCAAGGTTGTTTGTCGGTTCGTCGAGCAGCAGGACATTGGCCTTCGATACGACGAGGATCGCCAGGGCCAGCCGGGTCTTCTCGCCGCCGGACAATACACGCGCGGGTTTGTCCACGGCATCGCCGGAGAACAGGAACGACCCGAGCACCCGCCTGGCCTCGAGCTCGGGCAGGTCGGGAGCGGCCGACCTGAGGTTCTCCAGCACCGTGCGGTCGGGGTCGAGGGTCTCGTGCTCCTGTGCGTAGTACCCTAGCCGCAACCCGTGGCCGGCCTCGACGACGCCGGTGTCCGGCGGCTCGATGCCACTTAGCAGGCGCAGCAATGTGGTCTTGCCGGCGCCGTTGAGTCCGAGCACCACCACTCGGCTGCCGCGGTCGATCGCCAGATCCACGTCTGTGAACACCTCGAGCGAGCCGTACGACTTGGACAGTGCCGACGCCGACAGCGGCGTCCGGCCACACGGAGCGGGATCCGGGAATCGTAGCTTGGCCACCTTGTCCGCCCGACGCTCGTCCTGCAGCCCGGCCAGTAGTCGCTCGGCCCGGCGGTCCATGTTCTGCGCCGCAGTCGCCTTTGTCGCCTTGTAGCGCATCCGGTCGGCCTGGGCTTTGAGGGCGGCCGCCTTAGTCTCGGCGTTCGCGCGCTCGCGGCGGCGCCGGCGCTCGTCGGTCTCGCGCTGTTCCAAGTAGGCCTTCCAGCCGAGCTGGTAGACGTCCAGTTCGCACCGGTTGGCGTCGAGATGGAAGACCCGGTTGACGGTGTGATCCAGCAAGGACACGTCGTGGCTGATGACGACCACGCCGCCGGAGTACGAGCGCAGGAACTCGCGAAGCCACAGGATCGAGTCGGCGTCCAGATGGTTCGTCGGCTCGTCGAGCAACAGGGTCTCGGCGCCGGAGAACAGGATCCGGGCCAGCTCGATCCGCCTGCGTTGGCCACCGGACAGCGTGCCGAGCGGCTGTCCGAGTGCCCGCTCGTCAAGGCCGAGATTTGCGGCGATCGTGGCCGCTTCGCTCTCGGCCGCGTAACCGCCGTGGGTGAGGAACTCGGTCTCCAAGCGGGCGTAGCGACGCATTCCCCGCTCGTGAGTGTCCGGGTCCGGTGAGGTGATCTCCTTCTCCGCGCGGCGCAAGCCGGCGACGATGACGTCCAGCCCGCGCGCGCCGAGAATGCGATCTCGGGCGGCAGTGCCCGGATCGGCGGTGCGGGGATCCTGTGGCAGGTAGCCGACTCCAGCGGACCGGGTGACGGTTCCGGAGGCCGGCTGTAATTCACCGGCGAGAATCCGGGTAAGAGTGGTCTTGCCGGCGCCGTTGCGGCCCACCAGGCCGACTTTGTCGCCGGCGGCAATGCGAAAGCTGGCCTCGTTGAGCAGAAGCTGAGCGCCGGCGCGCACTTGGAGCTTAGTGGCGGTGATCATGTCGGGCAGGTTCTCCGTGGCTGGAAATGGGCAGACTGCGGCTGTGAATCGTCACGCACGATCAGCTCGCCACGGGCATCATGGAAGCCATTGTACGGAATCGGAGAGGGGCCGGCGATGAGGTTCAACCGCAGAGGGCGTCTGGACCCGTCGCAGGTCTCCGACCGACGCGGCCGGGGCGGCACCATCGCGGCCGGTGGCGGTATCGGCGTGGTCCTGCTGGCGGTGCTCGCATTGTGCACCGGCGCCGATCCGTCGAGCCTGTTCACCACCGACGCCCCGCTTGACGTGCCCGAAGGCGACGTCGGGACCCTCGAGGAGGAGTGCCAGGTCGTAGCCGACATCGACGACAACCCCGACTGCCGGTTCGTGTTGTACGTCAACTCGATCCAGGACTACTGGGACGCCGAGTTCGCCCGGCGCGGTGCGCGGTACCAATCGGCCGAGACGACGTTCTTCAGCGGCGGGGTACGCACGGCCTGTGGGGCGGCATCGTCGCAGGTCGGCCCGTTCTACTGCCCTGGAGACCAAGGTGTGTATCTGGACCTCGGATTCTTCTCCGAGATGCGGAACCGGTTCGGGGTGGACGCAGGCGCCTTCGGTGAGGCCTACGTCCTGGCGCATGAGTACGGCCATCACATCCAGAACCTGACCGGCCAGATGCAGCAGGTCAGGCCCGGCAGCGGGCCGACGTCCGACGCGGTCCGGCTCGAGCTGCAGGCCGACTGCTATGCCGGTGTCTGGGCGTACCACGCTACGACGACCCCGGCCGACGACGGCCAGCCGCTGATCGTCGAGCTGACCGACGAGGACATCCGCCAGGGCCTTACCGCCGCCGCGGCGGTCGGCGATGACTACATCCAAGAGCGCTTCCAGGGCACCGTGACGCCAGAATCGTGGACACACGGGTCCAGTGAGCAGCGGCAGCAGTGGTTCATCACCGGACTGGAAACTGGGCAGCTCGAGGCGTGCGACACGTTCTCTGCCACCGAGCTGTAGCGGTGCGGACAACTGTCACAGCCAGACCTTGTCGTGGTCCGCAGTGAGCAGCGCGGTCGCTCGCCCTACGGTAAGCGCCATGGCTCGAATCACAATGACGCGGCTCACCGTTGTAGATCTGGCCCGGATCGCGGTGTTCGCCGCGCTCATCGCGGCACTCGCCCAGGCATCGGTCCACCTGTTCGGCAATGCGGTCCCGGTCACCGGGCAGACGCTCGGCATCATGCTCGCCGGCCTGGTCCTCGGCGCGGTGCGAGGCGGCCTGGCCGCGCTGGTGTACGTCGTCCTGGGCGCGATCGGCCTGCCGATCTTCGCTGCTGGAACCGGCGGAATGGGCGTGATCTCGGGGCCCACCGGGGGGTTCATCTTGGCGTTCCCGGTCGCGGCGTTCGTCATCGGGCTCCTGGTCCGGCGGCACATGAGCGGCTCGGTGGCCTTCACAGCCAGCGTGCTCGGCGGCATCGGGGTGATCTACCTGGCGGGGGTGCCGTGGCTGGCGTGGCGGCTCGGCATCAGTGCCGAGGAGGCGATGCTGGCCGGGGCGGTCGCGTTCTTGCCCGGCGACCTGATCAAGGCCGGACTCGCGACCTACGTCGCGCTCGGGGTGCACCGGGCGTATCCCGCATTGCGGGCCGAGCGTGCCGCCCAACCCGAGCCGGCTGGTAACACCGCTTGATCGAGGTCTGCGACGTCACCCACTCCTTTGGAGAGCGGGTCGTCCTGCGGTCGGTCAGCGTGACGCTCGACGAGCGCAGGATCGCCGTGATAGGCGCCAACGGGTCGGGCAAGTCGACCTTCGCCCGGCTGCTCAACGGGCTCGTCGTGCCCGACGCGGGCCGGGTGAGCGTCCACGGCGCGTCGACGGCCCACGATGCGGCCGCGGTGCGCCGGATGGTCGGGTTCGTGTTCACCGATCCCGACGCGCAGATCGTGATGCCCACCGTGGCCGAGGACGTCGCGTTCGGCCTCCGGAAGCGCAAGCTCGGCAAGGACAAACTCGAGCGGTTGGTCGCCGAGGCCCTGGAAAGGATGGGGCTGAGCGATCACGCCGAACATCCGGCACATCTGCTCTCCGGCGGGCAGAAACAACTGCTGGCCCTCACCTCGGTACTCGTCACCGAACCGAGGATCCTGGTCTGCGACGAACCGACGACCTTGCTCGATCTGCCCAACACCAGGCGTGTCCTCGAGCTCATCGCAGCGCTGCCCCAGCAGGTCGTGATGGTCACCCATGACTTGCCGGCGATCGCCGGGTACGACCGGGCGCTGGTTTTTCACGAGGGACGGCTCGTGGCCGACGACGCACCTGGGCCGGCGGTGAAGTTCTACCAGGCGCTGGTGACATGAATCTCGCGGAAGGCTCGCTGATCGCGCGCGCACCGGCATCGGTCAAGTTGGCCGGCCTGGCCCTGCTGGCCGCTGGAGTGCTGGCACTGCCGTCCGCGCCGGCTGTCGGGCTGGCCGGGCTCGGCCTGCTGGGGCTGTACGCCCTCGCCGGTTTGCCGCCGGTCGTGGCGTGGACGCAGGTTCGCCCGCTGCGCTGGGTCCTGCTCGTCCTGTTCGGATTCCACGGCCTGACTCGGGGCTGGGAAACAGCGGCCATGGTGACTGGCAAACTCGCGATCACCGTGGCCCTGGCCGGGCTGCTCACCCTGACGACCAAGGTGTCGGAGCTGCTCGAGGTCATCGAGCGGGTGATGCGACGCGTGCCAGGGGTGAACGCCGAGCGCGCCGCGTTGGTCTTTACGCTCGCGATTCGGGCGATTCCGGTCGTGGCGGCCCTTGCGGCCGAGATCAGGGATGCTCAGCGGGCCCGCGGTGGCGGCCTGGACATCCGGGCGTACGGGGTACCGCTCGTGGTGCGATCCCTGCGCTATTCCGATGCACTCGGCGAGGCACTCGTCGCCCGTGGTGTGGACGACTGAGACATCAGGACGAACATCAGCCCAGGTCGACCGGGTCGATCCGGACCCGGACAGGTCCGCCGGCGTGTTTGGCCGACCGCACGCCCTGAGCGGCCTTGAACGCACTCGACATCGCCAGGCCGAGCCGTCGGGGCACCCGGATGACGGCCCGCTCCGTCGCTTCCGCCCCAACCGAAACCGGGCCGAGGACGTCCGCGCCGGACGGCAACTCGACCAACCGCAGCAGCCCGGCCACGTCCTCGGCTTCGCCGGTGAGCTCTGCCACCCTGGCGACCGGAGGAAACCGCAGCAGCTGTCGATCTTCCAGCTCATGCTCGGCGTGCCCGGCTGGGTCCCAGCGAACGAGAGCCTGGACCGGCCGCGCGGCCGATTCGGCCACCAGCACGACCCGGCCGCCCTCGGAGCCGGCGCGGACCAGAGCACTTGCCATCAGCCAGCGCCGCAGTGCCTCCTCTCCGGCTCGAAGGCCGGGCCGGGCCAACATGAGCTGCCCGTCGAGCAGCAGCGCCGCGGCATACCCGCCCTTCGCCACCGGTTCGGCGCCCGGTGTGGCCACCACCAGCGCAGGCGTGGCCTCGACGGCCGATACGACCGCGTCGCCACGAGAAACCCGAACGGGTACACCCGGAAACGCCCGGCCCAGCTCCTCGGCCGTTCGGCGCACTCCCGGCGTGGTGGCCCGCACCTCGGTACCACCGCACGCTGGGCATACCCATCCGGACTTCCCGCACCAGGCGCATTCGGGCTCCGCACCGCCTTGCGCCACGCGCATCGGCCCGTGGCACGCGGTGCACCGCGCCGCTTCACGGCACCGCTGGCAGGCGAGCGCGGCCACGTACCCGGTACGCGCGACCTGCACCAGGACCGGCCCGTGCTGGAGCGCGTCCTTCGCCGTTCGCCACGCCAGCGACGGAATCCGGGCGGTCCGCGCCGCGGGGTCTCGTACTTGCTCGTAGTCGTCGCCGGACACCCGCACGACTGGGGCGATCACGCGGACCCGGTCGCGAGACGGCGCGACGGCTCGCGCCCACCCGGAGCTCACTAGCTGCTGGGCCTCGGCGGTCCGGGCGAACCCGCCGACCACGGCCGCCGCCGCCTGCTGATGCGCTCGCAGCAGGAGCACCTCGCGGGCGTGGACGTAGGGCGCACGCGGTTCGGCATGCAGGTCGTCGCCGTCGTCCCAGATGGCCACCAAGCCGAGATCGGCGACCGGCGCGAACATGGCCGACCGGGTGCCGACCACCGCGCGGACCGCGCCGCGGCGGACGGCAAGCCACCTGCGGTACCGCTCGGCCGGGCCGAGCTCGGCCGCGAGCACGACGTGCTGGCCCGGCCCGGCCGCGTGGAGAAGTGCCGAGTCGACCCGTTCCACGTCTCGCGCGTCGGGCAGCACCACGATCGATCCTCTGCCACCGGACGAGGTGGCCACGACGAGCCGGGCGAGCAGATCCGGCCAGTCGGCCGCCGGGCCGGGGTTCCACACCGCGCGCGGCGCGCGCCCATCGGCGAGAGCAGTGAGAAGAGCGGGA
>DATHUM010000344.1:0-5652 GCA_035462225.1 Jiangellaceae bacterium
TGAATGTCCAGGACCACTGCTGTCCGATGACGCCGATGGTGATGTCCGGCTCGGCCGACACGTCGACGATCTCGTCCTGGTTCTGAACCGTCCAGTAGAACAGCGACGCGATGACCGCGAACGGCGCCACCGTGTAGAGGAACTCGATGGGCGCGTTCAACCGCGTCTGCCGCGGCAGTTCGTCGTGGCGCCTGCGGTATGCCACGGCGGCGAACAGGATCAGTCCCCACACCAGAAGGCCCACGCCGAGCGCGGCGATCCAGGTGCCGACCCACAGGTCGCCGATCAGCGGTGTCTCCTCGGTGGCAGGCTCGGGCAGCCCGGCCCGGCGCCACTGGTCGGCTGCGTCGCCCGAGCATCCGCTCAAGGCGACCGCAGCCACCGCCAGGCTGGCGCCAACGGTGACCCTTCGACGCACCGAGCGCACGGTGCCGTTTCGACTCAACTCCCAGCGCCCCTTTACGCGGATATCCCTCGGCCTGCACCGATCACCGGCACGGCCGCCGAAGTCTTGTTGGTCCTGCGGTGGCAACACTAGCGGCTGCCGCACCGGAGCACCCACGAAGGTAGGCATTAACGTGCGTGGCGTGCCTAACAGTCTTCGCGGCTACCTTGACGCCGCTTCGACCGAGCCGTTGCACCCGGCGGCCCGGGAGGTGCTGGCCGAGGCGTACGACGCCGGGTGGGCCGATCCGTCGCGTCTGTACGGTTCCGCCCGACGGGCCCGGTTGTTGCTCGACAACGCTCGTGAGATCGTCGCCGCCGCGGTCGGCGCACGCTCGGACGAGGTCTCATTCACCGGGAGCGGCACCCAGGCGGTCCATCTCGCGGTGCTCGGGACGGCCGCCGCGCACGATCGAACGGGTCGCCACCTGGTCGTGTCCGCCATCGAGCACTCCAGCGTGCTACACGCCGCCGAGAGCGTCCCGTCCGCCGAGGTGGCTCGGGTGCCCGTCGACAGGTCGGGGCTGGTGAATGCGCATGTGTTCGCCGAAGCGGTGCGGGCCGACACCGCCGTGGCCTGCCTGCAGGCGGGCAACCACGAAGTGGGCACCGTGCAGCCGGTCAGCGAGGTCGCGCGGCTCTGCGCCGAGCGGGGCGTCCCGCTAGTGGTCGACGCCGCTCAGGCGGTCGGCCGCGCCGCCGTCCCGGCCGATTGGTCGGTGCTGGCCGCCAGCGCGCACAAGTGGGGCGGGCCCGCCGGCGTGGGTGTGCTGGTCGTGCGGCGCCGCGTTCGCTGGCGGTCGCCATCGCCAGAGGACGAACGAGGCTCTGGCCGGGTGCCCGGCTTCGAGAACGTCCCCGGTGCCGTGGCTGCGGCGGCGGCCCTGCGCGCTCGGCTGGCCGAAGCGGATGAGCTGAACCGCAGGCACTCCGCCCTCGTCGACCTGATCCGCTCGCGGATTCCGGAACTCGTTCCGGACGTCGAGGTGGTCGGACATCCGACGCTGCGTCTGCCGCACATCGTCACGTTCTCGTGCCTGTACGTGGACGGCGAGGCGCTGCTCACCGAACTGGACAAGCACGGCTTCGCGGTGTCGAGCGGTTCGTCGTGCACTTCGAGCACACTGACGCCCAGCCACGTGCTCGAGGCGATGGGCGTGCTGACCCACGGCAACATCCGGGTCTCGCTCAGCCGATCGACCACCGAGGCCGATGTCGAACGCTTTCTCACCGTCGTACCTGACGTGATCGCGCGGGTGCGGGCGATTACTGGAGTTGATGGGTTGTGACCGGCCTACCCGAACCTGATCTGACCGTCGACTGCCGTTCGATGCGCTGTCCGCAGCCGGTCATCGAGCTGGCCCGAAGAATCGCGGACGTGCCGGCCGGCGGCGTCGTCGCCGTGCTGGCCGACGATCCGGCCGCCGCGACCGACGTACCCGCGTGGTGCCGATTGCGCGGGCACGAGTACCTCGGCGCGGACGATACGGAGTCCGGCGCGTCGGCATACCTCGTCCGCCGATCCCGTTGATCATGCAAGAGCGGGGCGACACGCCGAATTGCCCGTAATGTCCCTGAGCCCTTGCCCGCTACCGGACATAACGGCGTGTCGCCCCACTATTGCGTGATCAACCGGGGGTGCTAGGGGCGGAGCGTCTTGACGTGCGGTGCGACGTCCGCGGCGGCGTCCTCGCCATAGGCCTTGGCGCAACGGTCGAGCACGTCGGACCGGCCGAGCTCATATTCCTGCGTCCCGACGTTCCCCAGGACGTACGTGGCAAGCAGCGATCCGAGCTGGGCGGCACGCTCGAGATGCAGCCCCCAGGCGATGGCGGCCAGAAAGCCAGCCCGGTAGGCGTCGCCGACCCCTGTCGGGTCGACAGCTTCAGGTTCTCCGGCCGCCGGGACTCGCAGTGGCGGCTCCCCGGCCTGCTCGATCAGCGAACCCTCCTTGCCGAGCGTCGTGACCCGCACGCCCACGCGCGCGAGCACCTCCTCGGCGCTCCAACCGGTCTTCTGTTCAAGCAGGGCGGCCTCGTACTCGTTGCTGAACAGGTACGACGCTCCGTCGACCAGATGCCGGATCGACGCGCCGTCCATCCAGGCCAGCTGCTGGGACGGGTCGGCGGCGAACGAGTACGACCGGACCCGCGCCTCGTCGGTGTGCCTGAGCATCGCTTCCGGATCGTTCGGGCTGATCATCACCAGATCGAGGCCACCCAGGCGATCGGCGATGGGGCCGAGCTCGATCTCGCGCGCCTCGCTCATCGCACCGGCGTAGAAGGTGGCGATCTGTGCGTGATCGTCATCTGTGGTGCATACGAACCGCGCAGTGTGCCGAACCTCCGACACGTGCACGCTGTCGCAGTCGACACCGTGGCGCTCCAGCCAAGAGCGGTAGTCGACGAAGTCCTCTCCCACCGCGCCGACCAGCACGGGCGACAGGCCCAGGTTGGCCATGCCGAAGCAGATGTTGGCCGCGATTCCACCGCGGTGGATCGCCAGGTCCTCGGCGAGGAACGACAAGGACAACTTGTCCAACTGCTCGACGACAAGCGAGTCGGCGAACCGGCCCTTGAAGGTCATCAGGTGGTCGGTCGCAATCGACCCGGTCACGGCGATGTTCACGGTCGCCGAGTGTATGGCCGGCGGTCGGACATGGAAAAGCGATCAGGTGACCTATCCAGCGTCGGCAGGCTGAAACCAACGCCGGACCCGGTCACCTGATCGTGAGTGTTGGGGTGCGGTTGACTCGTCAGTGGAACGAATCGCCGCAGGCGCACGACCCCGAGGCGTTGGGGTTGTCGATGGTGAACCCCTGGCGCTCGATCGTGTCCACGAAGTCGATGGTGGCGCCCGTGAGGTACGGCGCGCTCATCCGGTCGACGACGACGTTGACGCCGCCGAAGTCCTCCACGATGTCGCCGTCCAGCGACCGCTCGTCGAAGAACAGCTGGTATCGCAGCCCCGAGCAGCCGCCCGGCTGTACTGCGATCCGCAGCGCGAGGTCGTCTCGACCCTCTTGGTCGAGCAGGGTCTTGACCTTGGACGAAGCCTCGTCGGTCAGCACAACGGTGCGAGCGGCCTGGTTCGTTGCCTGGTCCTGAACGGTCATATCGCTCCTGCCTCATATTAGCGTGCGGTCCTTGATGTCCAACGTGCGGAACGCGCCCGGCATTCCGCCGTCTCTACCCATCGTTGCACACGACTAGGCCCGGCTCCACGTCCTCGCCACTCGAGCAGCCATGTCGGCGAGGCTTTCGGCCGGTTCGGCGAAGGCCCGATCGGTCCCGACCATTTCCACCAGTGAGTACGCGGCTTCGATGCCGTTGGAGCGGAGTTCGCGGGCACCGACCTGCACGTCGCCCGCCAGCGCGATGCACGGCCGCATCGCCTCGCCCGCCAACATCGCCAGACCTGAGACGACCTTGCCGCTCATGGACTGCCAATCCAGCTTCCCCTCGCCGGTCACGACCAGGTCGGCCTGTTTCACCTGCTCGGCCAGGCGTAGAACCTTGGCCACCATGCCGAATCCGGGCTCGCGGCGGCCGCCGAGCAGCAACAGCGCGTACCCGAGCCCACCGGCGGCCCCGGCACCCGGTTCGTCCGCGAACGACCGGTCGGCCAAATGGGCGAACGTGGTGAGTGCACCGTCCACTTCGACCAGCCGGTCTGGGGCTATGCCTTTCTGCGGTCCGAACACATTAGTGGCACCACGCAGGCCCAATAGCGGATTGTCGACGTCGGTGGCCGCCACGAGCTCGACACCGTCCACCCGGCGGCGGGCCGGTTCGACGTCGACGCTGGTCAACTCCGCGAGGCCGGCCGGGCCTGCGGTCAGCGCACCCTCGGGTCGGCTCGTGGCACCGAGCGCGGCCAGCAGCCCGGCGCCACCGTCGTTCGTCCCACTGCCGCCGAGGCCCACGACCACGCGCGGCGCGCCGGCGTCGATCGCAGCGGCGACTAGCTCGCCCACGCCGTACGTCGACGCGCCGTCCGTTATCCCGGCCGCCGGCCCGCTGCCCTGCCGCGGTAGCAGGTCCAGCCCGCATGCCTGAGCGGATTCGACGTACGCAGTGTCGCCCACCGCGAGGAACGCCGCCGGCGTGGCCGAACCGAGCGGTCCGCGCACCGTCACCGCGTTCAACTGCCCGCCGAGCGAGGCGTGCATGACGTCGAGAAAGCCGGGACCGCCGTCGGCCATCGGAACCGTCGTTACCTCGTCGGACGGCGCCCGCCGCCGCCACCCTTCGGCGATCGCGTCGGCTGCCTGAACCGCGGTCAGGGTGCCCGCGAACTTGTCCGGTGCCACCAAGATGCGCATGAGGCAGAGTGTGCCGTATGCGGATTCGACCGATGCGTCCCGATGACGTCGCTGCCGCTGAACGCCTGACCGCGGTGGCGATGAGCGACGTCGGTCCGCACGCCGCGGTCGAGCGGACGCCGGAGCAGCGCAAGCGCTGGACGGCGCGGCTGCATCACCTGCTGGGCGTCGATCCCGGCGGGAGCTGGGTATGCGACGACGGCGGGACGATCGTGGGAATCGCCGCAGCGGCCCGCCGTGACCTGCTGTGGGTGCTCTCGACCTATGCCGTCGACCCCGGCTACCAGGGCCGCGGCGCCGGCAAGGCGCTGCTGGACGCGGCCATCGGGTACGGCGCGGGGTGCCTGCGGGGATTCATCTGCAGTACCCGCGACCCCCGTGCCGTCCGCCGATACCGGCTCGCGGGGTTCACGCTGCACCCGACGATGCAACTGCGTGGCGTGGTCGACCGCACGTCGCTGCCGATCGTCGACGGCGTGCGGGCCGGAACCGAAGGTGACTTCGAGTTCGTCGACTCGGTGGACCGCCAGGTGCGCGGCGCCACCCACCGGCCGGATCACGCCCACCTGCAGGATTACGGCCAGCTTCTGGTCTGCGACATGCTGACCGGCCGAGGCTATTGTTACCTCGACCAGTCGCGCGTCGCCCTGCTGGCCGCTACCCGCAGGGCCGTGGCTCAGCGGTTGCTGTGGGCGGCGCTGGCGCGCACCGAACCGGGCGCCGAGGTCGTGATCCGCAGCCTGACGTCGGACCAGGAATGGGCCGTGGACGTAGGGCTTGCCGCAGGCTTGCAGGTCGAGCAGGACGCCTACCTCGCCTTGCGGCACATGCGCCCGCCGGCGCCCTACATTCCGTCGATCCCCTTCGGCTGACCCTGACGTGCG